>JALYYD010000022.1 GCA_030946775.1 Gemmatimonadota bacterium | reverse complement strand
CGCAGGATCGGCCTTCCCTGTTCCCCGCGATTTGCTTCGCGACGAGCTGGGGTTCGCGCGGATCTCGGACAACAGCATCGATGCCGTCGGTGACCGTGACTTCGTCGCTGAAACTCTGTTCGCGGTTACGATGATATCGACGCACCTCTCGAGACTCGCAGAGGACTTGATCATTTTTGGATCGAGTGAGTTCGGCTTCGTCCGCTTCGGAGATACCTTCTCGACTGGCTCCAGCATGATGCCGCAGAAAAGGAACCCGGACGCGCTTGAGCTCGCGCGCGGGTCCGCGGCGCGCGCCGGCGGCGATCTGTACACTGTTCTTACCACGCTTAAAGGACTGCCGAGCGGCTACAACAAGGATCTTCAGGAGGACAAGCGCGCGTTATTTGACGCAGTGGACATGATTCGCCTTGTGCTCGCGGCAGTGGATGGCGCAGTCGCGGAGCTTCGATTCGACGGCGAGCGGATGAAAATGGCGCTGTCGAGCGGATTGATGGCCACCGATCTTGCGGACTATCTCGTCACGAAGGGAGTCTCCTTTCGCGATGCGCATGCAGCCGTCGGAACACTGGTGCGGGAAAGCGAGGAAGCCGGATGTGATCTCTCCTCGCTATCGGATTCGTCATTTCACGCCGCCCACCCACTCTTCGCCGAAGATGCGCAGGATTGGCTCGGCGCCGACATGTCGCTATCACGCCGCGAGATCCCAGGGGGAACCGGTCCCGATTCCGTACAGCGTCAGCTTGAATCGGCGCGCAAGATCCTTGGCAGCGCCGAATCCGCTTCTGCCTAGAACAGCAAGCCGAGCACAATCGGCACGAAGCGAATTGGCTTCGCCGGTGTTTGAGAAATGCTGTTGATGCGGGACTCCAGATACACAGCCCGCCCAGCAAGGGGCAGCGTCACTCCCGCTCCCAGATCCCAGCCAAACTTTGTTTTCGAGTCCGCAGCGACCGGCATCGATGTCATTTTGAACCCGCCGGGACCCCCAAACAGGTAGGGCTTCGCCCGGTGTCCGGAAAAGCTGAATAGGAAGTTGAGCGTACCGGACACGATTTTCCTCTCTGGGCCAACCGTCGTCCCTGATGCCTTCCCCTTCATACGATCATACCCAAAATCGAGGCGGAACCCGAAGGGGGCGTCATCAGATCCGCGAGTAAAGCTGAGGTTGTAGTCCATTCCACTCGACTGCGTGTCTCGGAACTTTGCGAGCGGAAATGACGGCCCGGCGGCGATCGCGACTGCGGTCCGACTTTGAGCCGAAAGCGCTGCGGGAGTAAGGAGTGCCGCGACGAGAGCAATTCTGGTGGCAAGTGTCATGGAGCGATTCTATTGGGTTGTCGTTGCTAGAGGTAGTGCGAAAAGCCGGCGATTTAGGATTTGAGTCTGCCGTAGCGTGAGTTATATTAATTAACCTAATTTTATAGGATAATTAATGGCTCGTGGCTATACTATTGCTACAGCGGCACTTGCAATCGGTGCTCCGGTCAAATGGGTGGACAATGTCCTCTCCCATTTTGCGATCCTGGGAGTTGCGCAGTCCCGCCAGGGAGTTGCTCGACGAATTTCCGCGGATGCTATTCTTCGGTTACGCGTGATCAGCGCTCTTTCGGAATTGCTGGGCGTTCCCGTGGAGATCGCCGTTGATGCCGCCGAAAAGCTTATCGAGGAAGGGCGATGGGATGCAGGGAGGGAGCTTTCATTGATACTCGACCGGTGGGCAGCTCGGGCCGATCTCGAGACCCGGCTGGAGTTTGCAGTTGAAGCTGCTCCGCTCCCGCGAAGGGGACGTCCCCCGGGAAAAGCAAAACGGGGCGCCTGATCAAGGCGCCCCGTCTAGTGCTGGTGAAAAACGAAGCCGATTAGCTGGCCTTCGTCACGTTCTCAGCTGCGGGACCCTTCTGGCCCTCGACAATGTCGAACTCAACAGCGTCGCCTTCGGCGAGGGACTTGAATCCCGAGCCAGCAATCGCGCTGTAGTGAACGAAGCAATCCTTCTGCCCGTTGTCAGGGGTGATGAACCCAAAGCCCTTCGCATCATTGAACCACTTCACCTTGCCGGTCGTACGCATTCCCTACTCCTGGTAAAAATGTCTCGGGAGCGGAACTACGCCCGACCCTCGACAATCTGTTACGCAAAGCACAACGCCTCGCGCTTGAATAGAACAAAAGTGCAGCCGGAGGTCTTCTTCCGAACACGCGCATTCGTTCAACTAGCCCTAAAAATAGTGCCGACCCCTCGGTCGTACAATAGACAAGATTATGGCTGGACCGGCCTTACCCGCGTGACGAAGTACTCAGTTTCGCCGAAACAGGAGGTCGGAACACCCCTGTGCTGCTCATAACTCAGCGAGACCCGCTTTCCGACGTTCATATCGATCATCGATGCAATTGAATCATTCCTCACCGTAAAGCGGAAGATTTCAGGCATCGTCCCCGGAAGGTTGGCCATCGCGAGCTCTCCCTCCCAGGTCTTGCAGAGCCAGCCCTTCTTGGAAAGTTTCTGAACGTACCCCGCCCGTTCGCCGCTCGAGTAGGTGTACCCGATAGTTACCCAGGACCAGAGGGAGAAGATCACGATCGGTACAAGGAGAACGATCACCGCCAGGGAAAGAATCATGTGCGAGCGTTTTCCGCGGTGCGGAGCAATGTTTGCTTCGGTCAGTTCGGTTTCTTCAGTCATCGGATGGTAAAAGTGTACGGCGTGCGTCTCTGCATTGAATGCGCCGGGAATTAGCTTTCAGCTGCCTCTCACCGCAAGCGCGATTTGTCAGCACTCGCAAGAAGAACAACTCCATCGGTTTTTGTCGGAAGCGTTGCCGTCGGCTCGCGTCATCCGATTGTAGTGCAATCGATGACGAACACGGACACCGCCGACGCAGCCGGGACGGCAGCGCAGATCCTGGAGCTCGCGGCAGCCGGCTCGGAGATCGTGCGCATAACCGTGAACACCGACGAGGCGGCGGCCGCAGTGCCGGAAATCGCCGCGCGCGTCGCTGACTCCGGAGCTGACGTTCCGATCGTCGGTGACTTCCACTACAACGGCCATCTTCTCCTGGAGCGCCATCCGGATGCAGCGCGCGCACTTTCCAAATACCGCATCAATCCCGGGAATGTCGGCACGAAGCGTCGCGACGAAAACTTCAGAACCATTGTCGCCATCGCCGCCGGCAACGGAAAAGCCGTTCGAATCGGCGTAAACTGGGGCTCGCTCGATCAGGATCTGCTCACCGAGCTGATGGATGAGAATGCGCGGAACGGGGCAGGGAAGGACGCAAAGGAAGTGTATGTCGAAGCAATGCTGCAGAGCGCGCTGCGTTCCGCTGCTCTCGCCGAGGAAACGGGATTGGCGCACGACCGCATCATTCTCTCGGCGAAGGTTTCCGGCGTTCGCGATCTCATTCGCGTCTATCGCGAGCTCGCATCGCGATGCGACTATCCGCTCCATCTCGGGCTTACCGAGGCAGGTCTCGGCACGAAGGGAATAATCGCGAGCTCGGCGGCGCTCTCCGTTCTCCTCACGGAGGGTATCGGCGATACGATAAGAGTCTCTCTCACGCCGCGCCCCAATGGCGACCGCGCCGAGGAGGTGCGCGTCGCGCAACAGATTCTCCAGTCACTCGAGCTCCGTAGCTTCACCCCGCAAGTGACCGCGTGTCCCGGCTGTGGAAGAACGACGTCCACATTCTTTCAGCATATGGCCGAGGACATTCAGAACTATCTGCGCGAGCAGATGCCACAGTGGCAGCTGCGCTATCCCGGAGTTGTCGAAATGAAAGTCGCGGTGATGGGGTGCGTCGTTAACGGGCCGGGCGAATCGAAGCACGCCAACATCGGGATCTCGCTTCCCGGGACGTTCGAGGAGCCGAAGGCTCCGGTTTACATTGACGGCGCCCTATCTGTCACTCTCAAGGGAGACACGATCGTTCCGGATTTTCTGCGCATACTCGACGAGTATGTCGAGCGGAACTACTCCAGCGCCGTTATCGCCGGCTAGGGTCGCGACTCGAGCTCGGCGGTGACGCGACCGAGCTCTTCCATTATTTCGCCGGTAAATCCGACTTCCATCAGCCGGTCATAGACAGCGCGATACCACGCCACTGTCACCGCGCGCCCGCCGCCGAATCTCCTCCAAATGGACTCCGCTTCGAGAGTGCGATCAAGATCGGAAATGATCGAGCTCGCATTATGCAGCTTATCGGCCGCACAAACCCAGCGAGAGCGCGCGCTGGCCGACGCGAGGCGCTCGAGGTAATCCACTTTCTTGTCAGAGGATGAAAGCTCAATACCGTCCTCGTCTTGACGCCGATACGTCACCGCTAAAACGGTTTCCAAAACATCCGGCCCGAACTTGTCGCCGATCCGTTGCTCGAGCATCGGTTGCGTGAAGCCATCGCGCACGCAATCCTCTACGACGTCGTGGAGAATTCCGGCGACGATGGTTTGCTCGTCTTGCCCGTAACGGGTGAGAATCACCGCCACGTTGGCCGGATGTGTGAGGTAGGGAAGCTTCGTTCCCTTTCGCACCTGCTGATCGTGGTGCTTCGCCGCGAAGGCGAACGCGTGATTGATGACGTCGGAATATCCGTTCACTTTCGACGCACTCTCATCGGAACCATTCTACGATTTTTTCCAATCCGGCCTTGTCAGCATCGGAGAATGCTCCCGTGACCTCCGCATCGACATCCAGCACGGCAATGAGATCACCGTTTCGGTTCAGCACCGGGACGACGATCTCGGAGCGCGAGCGCGAATCGCACGAGATATGACCGGGAAACTTCTCGACGTCATCGACGATGATTGTCGTGCCGTCGCGGGCGACGGTACCACAAACCCCGCGGCCGAACTTGATCTCGATGCATCCCAGGCTGCCCTGATATGGGCCGACCTGCAGGATCCCCGGAGCCACGACACGATAGAATCCGGTCCAAAGAAATCCAAGCGAATGATGAATCAACGCCGCGATCGTTGACATCCCGGCGACTTCATCGGTCACTCCATCGAGAATTGCGCCCGCTTCGCGCGCGATGACGGCATACGCCTCGGCGCGTGGAACGGATCTGAGATTGGGTATCGCCTCGGTCAAGATCTTATGCGCCAGTGCAAGATTACTCGCCCCTCGCGGCAGGGCGGCGCGTCGCTGAGATAAGTTCATCTTTGTTTTCAAGATGCGGGAACGGCGCGTCCCACAGAACTATCCCCTGAATCTTCATGTTCGTTCCCCGAAGTGTTTCGGCGGCGCTTTTCAGTGTGCTTAGCCGGGTCCGTCCGATGCGCGCTGTCAACAGCACGTCGGGGGAAGGAATAACGCTCGTAGCTGTTCGCTGCACGTAACTGGTCGGCGCCGCGATGATGATAAAATCGTAGCGCTTCTGGAGCCGCGCGAATTCCGCCTTCGCCCCCTCCGTCACGTGCGGCTCGAGCATCCCAGCGCGTTTTGATCCGCTTGGCAGAACGTCGAGCGGCCGATCGCGCCCAATGGTCGTCGGCTTGATCGCCTCCGCCCACGTCGCGGCGCCAGAAAGTATTCCCGACAACCCTGGATCAGGTGCAAGACGCAGGACAGCCGCGACGCTGCAGGTGCTTGCATCGACGTCCGCCAGGAGCGCGCTGCGCGCTTCGTACGCGGCCGATGCGGCAAGGTTCGATGCGATCGTTCCGACAATCTCCGGTTCGTCGCCAGTTACGGTGACTACCGGCAGTCCCGCTCCGACGGATGCAATGTGCAGGTACAGCGTTCTGTACGCCTCCGACACTACGTCAATGAGTGGGGGCGCATCGGCGTCCGCCTGCCGTCGCCCGCGCTCTACCACTGTTGTCGCCGGACCGATGACCGTCAGGACTCGCTCGCCTGTGACCTGTTCCGCTTCGCGCGAGTCCGCCACGTGCGGACTTCTCAGCTCGACGGCGAGCGATCCGGCAAATCCGAGCGCTGCCGCGAGCACTAGAGCCGCGGCGAGCATGGCCCACGGGGGCGCCCCTAGGTTGGCAAGATCGCGTGCGTGTTCCATCTGGGAGTCCACTCGCAGATTTTGCGCGCGTATTGCCGCCACCTGCGCATTCGCACCCTGATATGCTACGGTTGACGCCGCGCGATCGGTCAAATAACGAAGTGTGTCAACAAACGCGGTGACCGGCGGCGCGGGAGGAGACGGGCGTATCGCGCTGATCTCCGCATGCAGTCGGTCGCGCTTTGCCGACGCAATCGCCGAAATCGCCCTGCCAATTGTCGATGCCTTCGCGCTCAAAGCGGCGTAACCGGGGTCTGTCGCGCCAACGGCTCCGTATGCGGCGCGATCACGCTCGACCGCTGCAAGTGAATCGAGAAGCTGCGCCACTCGCGGCTCGCCCGCCATCAAAAAGCTCGCACCCAGCGCTCGATATGACGACGGCAGCGGTGCTTCGTCGGCGCGCTGAATGAGAGCGCTGATTCTTGCCAGGGCCGACGACAGCGTGTCTCGCCTTGCGATCATCGCCGGCGAGAATGTGTCTACGGGTGCCACCGCGACAGGGTGCATCGCGCGTCGCGCGGAAGCCAGCAGCGAATCGTCGGCAATGATTTTTCTTCGCGCCGACTCCCTGATGCCAACCGCTTGCGCGGAATCCTGCTTCACTTCGATCTTCGCTGCGACAATCTGGGCGCTGCGAGACGCCTTGCGCGGAACGAGGACGAAGGCAATGATCGCAAATACGAACACCGCTGTCGCCACCCCACCGAGAATGGACACCCGCCGGAGCGCGTTCTTGGCTCTCGCCGAAACCCAAAGATAGGTCGCACCGCCGGCCAATCGCGAATTCACGCGAATCGCCATCTCAGTTCGCCCCCGCAGCAAGCGGAGCGGAAGATTTCGGTAATGCTCTGCGGCTCATCTGAAACGAAAGGTAAGCGCTTTCAAATCCTTCCGAGCGGAAAACAAAACGGCGGAAGCAGTCGCTTCCGCCGTTTTGCAGGAAAACTCCAAGAACTACTGGACCGTAACCTTTCCAGTCATACCCATCATCTTGTGCGGCAGGCAGAAGAAATCATACGTGCCCGGCTTGATGCCGGCGAACGAAATCGTGATTGCATCGCCCGCGGTGACCGCCGTCAGCTTGCTGGCCAGGTCGTTTACCGGATCGTGATCGGCGCCGAAGTTCGCGTTGAGCTGCGCTTTCACATCGGCCGGAACGCTGGCCGGATCGAAAGAGACGTTGTGCGGGCCGCCTCCGACATTCTCGAACTTGATACCGTCGCCTTCCTTGATGGTGATCGTGCTTGGCTCGAAGCGGAATCCCTTCGCATCGCCAATCATCTTGACCTCATGCATGGTTCCCGTAACCGGGGCCATGGTGCCAGCCGGAGCGGTCGTCGCAGCAGGCGTGGTGGCTGCCGTCGTCGCCGCAGAAGTGTCGACCTTGACCGCGGTCGTGTCAGCAGGGTTCTTGTCGCCGCCAGCGCACGCGCCGAGGGCAATCATACCGAACGAAATCAGTGTTCCTTTGAAACGCATTCAGGGCCTCCTAATAGCCTTACCAAAATTGCGTGGTTGCTCAAACCCGGCCTCAAGCCAGGTATTGTGAATTTATTCACAAGGATTTTCTGGCGCAACGATGCAAGCCAGTTCGCCTGTCGGTTGACATGCATATTTCGCGCAACAAGGCTCGCCGATGGTCAAAATAGTGCGATCGTCCCGGGTTTGAGCTTGGACGGGTCCCCCACGTACGCAAAGCGCAGCCCCTTCATATACGTACGGACGACTCGTTGGACATCCTCGGGAGTGACCTTTTTGAGGTCTGCCACGAACCTGTCCGCCGCCCTGAAGTCCCCCTGATAGAGCTGGGCTCTGGCGATGAAGTCTGCCTGCGCCGCGTTCGTCTCGTTGTCTAGAAAATATTCGGTGATGAACTGCTGCTCGAGCTGCCCCAGTCCCGTCCGGTCGAGGAGCCCGGTCTCGAGGTCGGAAATCGCAGCCCTCATCAGCCGCAAGGTCGTGTCCGGGAAAGCCGTCGAGACGTAGAGGCCGCCTGCCGTTGCCGCGCGGTCCAGGAATGGCGCGTGCACGTCATAAGTAAGGTTTTGCCTCGTCCGTATCTCGGCGAACATTCGGCCGGTCAGGACCGAAGTCGCGATCCGCAGCGTCTGATAGTCTCGGCTATCGGCAAGGGGGCCGCTGTAATAGCCGAGAATGTAGTTTGTCGGCAGCGATCGCCTTTCGACCGCGAGCGCCGTTGGAAGCTCCGGGACGCGAGTCGGCAGCGTCCACTGGTAATCTCCTCGCGGAAGCGTGCCCAGAGTTTCGCGGACGAGTCTCTCCACGTGGGCGCGGTCGATGTCACCAACGACGACGAGAAGCATTCGCGACGTCACCATCTGCGAGCGCGAATAATTTCGAAGCGTCGCGGAATCAAACGCACTGATTGACGCTTCAGTTCCACCCACCGGGATGCTGTATGGATGGCCGACGAACGCGATGCTGTCGGCTAGAAACTCTACCGATGCGTCAGGGTCGTCGCGCCGCTGGCGGACCGCCGACAGAAACTGGTTTCGAACAAGGGTTATCTCGCTCTTCGCCAGCGTTGGACGACTGAGACGATCCGCGAAAATGCTCCACGTCGAATCAAAGACTTCTCGCGTTGAACGGATCCCGAAAACGGTCCAGTCGTAACTTGGCTGGACGACGATCTCGGTGCCGAGCTGGGCCATCGTTCGACGGAGACGTTCCCGCGGATACCTCTGCGTTCCGCGCTCGGAGACATTCAGCAGAAAGGGTTCGATTCCGGAGGTTGCCGGTGTCGACTGGCGAGTGCCGCCGAGCAGATAAAGGTTTGCGGCAACGACGTCGTTCCCGCTGATCTGGCGGAGAATGACCTTCACACCCGAGACGTCGAAGCTCGAGGTGATAGTCGAGAGAGCCAGCGCAACTGATAGCAGCATGGTTTAGCGATCTCCGCCGGAAACGAGATCGGCTGCAGTCAGCTTGATCGCGGCCCGTGATTCGGGTGAGATAAGCACGCCGGTGATGTGAGGCTTCCCCACGATGTATCGTCGCGCGTACGCGCGTTCGTCGGCAATTGATTGTGTCGCCATGTTGTCAACGTAGCCCATGTAATACTCGAGGCTCGCGACGCTCCACCAGAACCCGAGCGTGTGAGCGAAGCCCGAAGAGCGTTCTCGATCGAATGCCGACGTGACTGCACGATGCGCCTTCTGTGCGTCCAGCTCCGCCTGGCTGAAATATCCCGGCTGGTCGAATTTCGCGATTTCTGACTCGAGCGCTTTCAATGCGGCCCGAAGCTGCTCGGGGGAGGTTTGCCCGCTTATCGTGATCGGACCGGTATGGTTGAGCGTGTAATAGTTGACGCCAACCGCCTGCCAAAGGCCGCTGTCCACGAGGCGCTGCTGGAATTGCGACTGCGGATCGTTCAAGACATCGGAAAACACATCCGCCGCATACGTCGAAGCCGGATCTCCGCCGACGCTTGGTCCCTGCCACTGCATCTGAATCGTGACCGCGTTCACCGGTGCCTCGACGACCAAGCCCTCACTCCTTGCAAGCGGAGGAATCACCGGAATGGGATCGGCCGCGAATGGATCGGCTCCTCGCTGCCACGATCCGAGCTCCTGCTCGGCAAGAGCGAACACAACTGATGGAACGACATCGCCGGCGACGATGAGGACGGAGTTATTCGGCACATAATACTTGTGCTGAATCGTTCTCATTTTTTCGGGAGTCGTGGTAAGAATGATTTTCCGATCGCCGATGATGTCTTTGCGACTGAAATTCCCGGGATAAAGGCGTGCGTCCATCTGGCGCGAAAGCGCGAAGAACGGATTCGATTCGTTGCGGTCGTACTCTCCAATCACGACCTGGCGTTCGTGTTCGAGCTCGTCCTGCCTGAACAACGGCTCGCGAAGCGCTGCGGCGAGAAGCCGGAGCGCGGCACCTGCGCTGTCCGCCGGAACTGTCATATAGTAGTTGACGCGCTCTTCCGCAGTCGTGCCATTGAAGACGGCGCCAAGATCGGATGCCTTGTCCCAGAATTCCGAAACACCGGGATATTTGGCGTCGGCGCGAAAGAACATGTGCTCGTACATATGAGCCAAACCCTCATACTCCGGCGTCTGCGTGAACGAGCCGTTCTTTACGTTCACCTCCACCGTCGCCAGCGGAACGCCGTGATCCTCGACGACGATGACTTCCAGCCCGTTGGCGAGAACCTTTCGCTGAATGACCTTCTGAAGCTCAGCTCGCTGCGCCGTCGCGACCGACGGAGCGAACGCGAGAATTAGGAGCGCGATGAAGAGCCGAGTATTTTTCCTGTTGACCATGTCGATTTCCGATCCCAAGCAAAATGAAGTTCAAGCTCAGCTCGCTCGTCGTCTTGACGGCGGCCGTGTTCGGCTGAACGAGCCACTGGGGCAATACACCACGTTCCGCATCGGTGGTCCCGCCGATTTCTTTTATGAGTCCACCGGCTCCGATGATCTTGCAAGCGCTGTGACATCCGCCCGCGAGCTCGGGATCGAATACTTCGTCCTCGGGCTCGGCGCCAATATACTGATCGGCGACCGGGGCTTTCGTGGATTGGTGATTAGAAACACCGGATCCGCGTTCACTTTTTTTCCCGATGGCCGACTAAGGGTCGAAAGCGGCGCCGTAATGGCAAAGCTGATCCCCGAAGCCGTCGAAAGAAACTGGTCGGGTTTGGAGCACTATGTAGGGATCCCGAGCACGGTTGGAGGTGCCGTCTGGCAGAACCTTCATTTCTTGTCGCCGGCGCCCGAGCGCGAACGGACTATGTTCATCGCCGAGGTTGTGGAATCCTGCGAGCTGCTCGGCGCAGACGGAGGGCGCCGCACCGTCGCGGCCGAAGGAATGAAGTTCGGCTACGATACGAGCATCCTTCACGACGGTATCGATGTCGCGCTCGCCGTCAACTTTCAGCTCAATCCGGGTGCCTCGTCCGTGATGCATCGCGTGATGCAAGAGAATCTGAGCTGGCGCGGGGGCAAGCATCCCTGGCTGGAATATCACCCGAGCGCGGGATCCATCTTCAAGAAAATCGAAGGTGTCGGCGCGGGCCGCCTGGTAGAGCAGGTCGGTCTGAAGGGACATCGGCTGGGAGGAGCCCAGATCTCTCACATCCACGCGAATATCATGGTGAATCTCGGCGGGGCAACCGCGAAGAACGTTCGCGATCTTATCGCCCTCGCCCAAACGCGTGTGAAGGATCGGCTTGGGTACGCACTTCACACCGAAATTGGATTCATCGGCGAGTTCTAAAACTCTGCTACGTCAGCTCCAGCCACGCGCGCCACGTCTTCTCGTCGGCTCCGACGGTGAGCAGCCGGCCGTTGCGGACCAGAGGAAGCTTCAGCAACATCGGCTCCTCGCTCAGCTTTTGAATCCACCGTTCCGGGGACAACACAGTGTGCTGCAGTCCAAGATCGAGGAAGCGGCGCGAGGCCCTGTCGAGCAGCGCTTCGGAGCCGAATTTCTGCGCGAACCGCTGCAGCTCTCCGATCGAGGCCGGTCTTACGGCGAGATCCACAAAATGCGCCTTGATTCGGCGCTCGGCAAAGAATCTCAGTGCCTTTCTGGTATCGGCGCTCTTGTTTACGCCGAACACTTGAACTTCCACGGATGATCCGGGTGACGGGTTGAATCGGCCGCGTGAAATGTACTCCCCCGCGTGGTGGCTTCCCGGGGGACACTCTCAAACTATTTGGGGAAAGCTCGCTCGCCGGCGGAGGAAGCTGAGCCTTCGCCGTGAAGTGATCCCGATCCCGGACGGCGATGAGGTTGAGCTCTTTACGCACTTGGGCTCGCCGGACTCGCCGCACATCTTGCTGTTACACGGACTGGAAGGCTCGCTGCGATCGCATTACTCGAATGGAATTCTCGCCGCTGCCGCCGATGCTGGATGGTCTGCCCACATCATGCTGTTTCGCTCGTGCGGCACCAAAGTCAACTTGACGCGGCGGTTCTACCATTCCGGGGAAACCGGTGACGCGCGGCAGGTCATTGGCAGGCTGGGACGTGAGTTTCCGAAATCAGCCATTTGCCTTGTTGGTGTATCGCTCGGCGGCAACGTACTCGTGAAGCTGCTCGGAGAAGATCCGGCAGCGCTTCCCGTGAACGTTCGCGCTGCCGCCGTGATCTCGGTACCCTACGACCTGGCCCGCTCGGCAGAGGCAATCAGCCGGGGATTTTCGCGTGTCTATCAACGGTTTTTTCTGGAAACACTGAAGGCGAAGCTGATCGAAAAGAAAAAGGTTTTTGCCGATCTCCCGGATGCCGGGAAGATTGCGGGCCTGAAAACGATGGTTGCGTTCGACGATCTCGTTACAGCTCCGCTGCACGGCTTTGACGACGCTCTCGATTACTATCGAAAATCCAGCGCGATTGGATATCTCGATGGCATTCGTCTGCCAACTCTTCTACTCAGCGCGTACGACGACCCCTTCCTCCCTCGAGACATTCTCGAGCAGGTGGCGTCCAAAGCGCGGAGGAATCCCGCACTGCATATTGATTTTCATCAACGGGGAGGACACGTGGGATTCATCTCGGGACGGTTTCCGTGGAGCGCGCGATACTATGCAGACCGCCGTATTCTCGAATTCTTTGCAAAGTATGTGGAACGGCCGGACCAATTAGGAGAGGGTTCTAATGCTGAAACGAGATAGCATTTGTCTCACGCTGTGCGCGCTTAGTCTCGCCGCGTGCGCAAATCGAAACTCCGGAGCTTCGGCTGTCGCCGCCGTTGGCGCCACATCGTCCGTCGCAGTCACAGACGGTGAAGACCTCTCGCTCCCCGCCGATGCGGCACACGTTGCCGCGCGCCTCGCGGCATCTCCACGCCACGGCGAGTGGGCAATGATTCGCACTCCTCAGGGGGACAGCGTCAAATCCTGGGTTGTGTATCCCGAACGCCCGGATCGCGCGCCCGTTGTCGTTGTCGTTCACGAGATTTACGGTCTCTCCGCGTGGGCGCGTGGAGTAGCCGATCAGCTGGCGGCTGATGGATTCATTGCCATTGCACCCGACCTGCTTACGATGTCGGCTGTGCCGCGCACCGCCGACACCGTGGCCACGCAGGATGCGACCAACGCGATTCGTACATTGAGCCAGGAAGCAATCCAGCGGGAGATCGACGCAGTCGCCGCCTATGGAATGAGCCTCCCTTCAGCACAAAAACGATATGGAATTGTCGGCTTCTGCTGGGGAGGTGGAATTTCATTTGCCCACGCGGCGCACTCGCCCGCGCTTGGAGCGTCCGTCGTCTACTACGGCGTCGCGCCGACCGCCGACCAGATGCGTGCCATTCGCGCACCGGTGCTGGGCCTGTATGCTGGAAGCGATGCGCGCGTGGATGCGACCATCCCGTCGGCCGATTCTGTCCTTCTGCCCCTGGGACGGACGTACGTTCACAACATTTTCGACGGAGCCGGACACGGATTCCTGCGACAGCAGTCCGGAATGAGCGGCGCGAACATGGCCGCGTCACGTAGAGCGTGGCCGGCGACGATTGCGTGGTTCCGAAAGTATCTCCGTTCGTGATGCCCGTTCTCCCGTTTCTGCTCGTATTCACCTGTGGACTGACGATCGCGGTTTACACCATGCTTCATGGCGTGACGGCTGCGCCGACTGCCCGCGCGGTCACTCGCATCGGCAGAATATCCGCTCCTTCCGTGGCTGCCTTCGCCGTTGTTTTCGGCGCAGTCGGATACCTCTGCTTTAAGCATACAACGATGAGCTATCCATTCGTCACGCTGCTCGCACTTCTGGCGGGAGGCGCCACCATCCCGCTGAGCGCACCTCTGCTTGCTAGCATCGCTCGAAATCGAAATGAGCCCTCCGCCGCCGATGTGTCAATCGAGGGCCACCTTGCTAAGGTGGTTTCGCTGATCAGCCATTCTACTGCCGGTGAGATCGTGTATCAGCAGGAAGGCAGAGATGTCCGGCGGCGCGCGTTGAATTTGTTGACCGGAACGCTCGAGGTCGGCAGGGACGTGGTCATCGATAGAGTCGATGCCGACCTTGCTTATGTGGAGGATTGGGAGAGTGTCGAGAAGCGACTCTAGCTCGCCGGGCCCTGGCTCGCCTGCACAAAGACGGCAAGCCATTCCGGCCAGTTGCCGCTCAACTCGAAGAAGTCGTCGAAATATGTCAGGCCTCGTTGTTCCAGATCTTCCACGACCAGGGGGATATCGTCCTCTGATGCCAACGGACCAATCGCGATGAGCTCTCCTTCGAGCCGAAATTCTTCGTCGGTCAAGTTGAAACGCTCATCGATTTCCGCGCGCCGTATTCCCGCTGCCTCGAATGCAGTCCGGCGCACAAATACTGTCGAGCGGGTTGCTGCTACTTTTAGTGGCATGTACGAAGATATAGCACCGGACAGATCCTTCTGGCGCCGGGATGATTGAGGCAAGGTTTGACGTCATCGTCGTCGGCGCCGGACACGCGGGAACGGAGGCGGCGGTCGCCGCCGCCCGCACCGGCGCGTCGGTGGCAATCATCACGAGCACTCTCGAAACGATCGGGCAGATGTCGTGCAATCCCGCCATCGGTGGAATCGCCAAGGGAACGGTCGTGCGCGAAGTGGATGCGCTGGGTGGAATCATGGGTCGCGCGACCGATTTGGCGATGATCCAATTTCGAATGCTCAACCGGAGCAAAGGGCCTGCGGTATGGGCCCCGCGAGCCCAGTGTGACCGCGGGCTCTACCGCCGCGCTGTTAGATCACTTCTCGAAGAGCAGGCCGGACTTACCGCCATCCAAGGAACTGTCTCGGAGCTGTTGTTCGACGAAAGCCGCACCACCGTCACCGGCGTCACGACGCTCGAAGGGCGGTCTTTCCAGGCAAAGTCGGTTGTCATCACAACCGGAACATTTCTGCGCGGAACGATCTTCATCGGCACGTCGACGAACATCGCCGGGGGCCGCGCGGGAGAAAAAGCTACCACGCACCTCGCCAAGCAGCTCCAAGACGTGGGTCTCGTCGTGGATCGATTCAAGACCGGAACTCCGCCGAGAATCGATGGCCGCTCAGTTCAATTTGAGCGGCTTGAGCGGCAGGAAAGCGAAATTGCGGAGTTCGATTATTCGTGGTCGCATTTCTGGGGGCGCCCACGCGTCACGAGTGTGGGGGCACGTCACCCCGCCCAAATGCCGTGTTGGATCACTTTTCTCGAGTCTGCCGGAAAGCGAATCATCAGCGATCACGTTTCCGAATCCGCGATGTATGGCGGAGTGATTTCCGCGAAAGGCCCCCGCTATTGCCCTTCCGTTGAAGACAAGGTTGTTCGGTTTCCGCTCGCCGAGCGGCATCAGATCTTTCTCGAGCCCGAAGGTCACGACACCGCCGAGATCTATGTGAACGGGATGTCTACCTCTCTCCCCGCGAATATTCAGCTCGAGGTGCTGCGGACGATCCCGGGACTTGAGGATACCCGGATGACTCGCGCCGGCTATGCCATCGAATACGACTACTACCCGCCAACGCAGCTCGACCCGACGCTTCGAGTGCGCGCCATCGACGGGCTGTACCTCGCCGGTCAGATAAACGGCACCACCGGCTACGAGGAAGCAGCAGGCCAGGGTGTGGTCGCGGGAATTAACGCCGGCCTCCGCGCAGCCGGACGCGAGCCCATCGTTCTCGGAAGAGAGACTTCATACCTCGGTGTTCTCATAGACGACCTGATCACCAAAGGGGTGGATGAGCCATACCGTCTTTTTACTTCGCGCTCGGAGTTTCGACTGACCGTTCGTCAGGACAACGCGCTGCAACGTCTCGCGCCAACCGCGATCGGGCTCGGACTTTACTCGGCGGAAGAAGAGGCAGTGGCGGCACGCAGGCTGCGCGATCAGGAAGAAGCACTCCGGCTCGCAACCGAGACAAGCATCAGCGTGAGCGCATCGGCTCACATTCTGAGCGACGCCGGAAGCAGTCGGATTCCGCACGCGATGAAGATTCGGGAAATCGCGCGTCGGCAGAACGTGGCGCTGGCAAGATGTTTCGCAGCCACCGGAGTGGGCCAGGACCTCGCGCCGGATGCAGTTCTGACCGCGGAGCTCGAGCTCAAGTACGCGGGATACTTCGAGCGCGAGAGACTTCAGGCAGAGCGGATGAAAAAAATGGGGGAATTCGTCCTTGCCCCTTCGCTGCCATACTCGGAAATGAAAAGTCTTTCATTCGAAGCCAGACAGAAACTTGCCGACATCAGGCCTGTAAATCTCGGTCAGGCCGCGCGCGTTTCAGGCGTAAGCCCGAGCGACCTTCAGAATCTTGTCATCGAAGTTGAACGGCGAAGGTTGTCAGGACGCCGCTAGCGCATCTCGCTTGGTGCTTGAGCTCCACTCAATTAGCACAACCGCGAGAATGATCAACACTCCCCCCGCTACTGTCGCCATTCGTAGCTGATCCTTGAGCACCAGCACGCCAAGAATCGCTGTGAAGAACGGCTCGACGGTGGCGATAATCGCGGTTCGCACCGGGCCGAGCAGGGATAGTCCGGCGATCAGCGCCGTGAACGCAATACCCGTCGAGACCACAGCGAGAAGCGCGATTTCTAGCCGCGCGTTGTTGCTAGCTGGGAACGTAAGACCGCCCTTGATCAACGCCGCGACGACGAAGAAGATCGCCGCCCCGATCACGAGAAAAAACGTCGCTGTCTTTGGCGCGACATCGCGTTGAATTTTGCGCAGCAAGGGCAAATATGCTGCGTAGAGAAAGGAAGCGCCGAGAGCGAGGGCCACGCCTCTCCCCTTCAGCGTTGCCGCTCCCGGCGCGCCGACCATGATGCTCACGCCGGCCAGCGCGAGAACCAAAGCTCCGACTCGCCATTTTGTGAGGCGTTCCGCTCCCGTAACCGCTGAAATGAGAGCGACCCAAGCAGGGTAGGTGTAGAATAGGAAAGCAAGTGTTGCGACTGATATGTAGTCGAGCGCGCTTAGACTTGTGAAGGTGAGCAGTGCCTGTCCGCCGCCACCTAACACTATGAGATTGATTGCGCGCGAACGCGGCGTCGCTCGAATCTCCTTCGCTGAACCGGCAATAGCGACGACGATTATTGCCAACAGGTATCGCCACGCCATGGCGTCGATTAGAGACACGCCTTCTTTGCTGGCAAGAAGGGTCAGTACAGAGATCGCGCCGAAGCAGAGCGACGATATGAGAATGTAGAGAGTCGCTCTCGCGAGCCCGCCGGATTTCAGCATTGCGGAATGTAGCGGAGGCGCCACGCGAGAGCCATTTTCGAGCGAGCACTCTTCCACGGAAATAATTTGACCGGTAGCATGATCGAGTTCGACGTTGGTGCGGGACCGAGTAGAACGAGTGGCTACCTCGCGCTCCCCCCGGCAGGCTCAGGCCCCGGACTTGTGCTGATTCAGGAGTGGTGGGGCCTTGTTGACCACATGGTAGCGCTCGCGGATCGATTCGCGCGGGAAGGGTTCGTGGTTCTGGCGCCTGACCTTTATCACGGTATGAAAACGAAGAGCCCGGACGAGGCGGGAAAGCTTCTGATGGCGCTCGACATCGCGGTAGCCGGCAACGAGATCGCCGGGGCCGCCCTTCACCTGAGATCGCTGACCGCCGTCTCGCCAAAGAAGGCGGGCGCCCTGGGTTTTTGCATGGGAGGACAGCTGGCCCTGTTCAGCGCGATCGAGCATCCGAATGAGATCTCTGCGGCTGTTGATTTCTATGGGATACATCCCCGCGTCGAGCTCGCGCCCGAAAAGCTGAGAGTCCCAGTGCTGATGCATTTCGGGATACGAGACAAGAGCATTCCGGTCAATGACGCGAAAGCCTTGACCGGGCGACTCGTATCCTCCGGCATGCCCGTCGAAGCGTATTTCTACGGCGCAGGGCACGCTTTCTTCAACGACACTCGCCCCGAGGTGTATGTCGAGGCGGATGCGCATCTCGCCTGGGAGCGATCGCTCACGTTTCTACGCACATACCTAACATGACTTCTTCCACATACACCGAGCACGCGGTGATGCGCCCCTCCGCCCAAGAGGATTTCAAGGATCTTGGCTTCGGAGCTGAGATTGCCCGCGGCAGCAGGAGAAGGCTTCTCAATCGGGACGGAACGTTCAACGTTCTTCGTGAGGGCCTTGATCCACTCGCTTCTATCAGCTTTTACCACTGGGCGCTTACGATTTCGTGGCCTGCGTTCCTCGCCGCAATCACGGGCCTTTACGTAGCGCTGAATGCAGTGTTCGCGGCCGCTTTTCTGATATGCGGCCCCGGCGCGCTACACGCCACAACTCCCCTGCCGCAAAGCTCGGCGTTCTTCCGCGCGTTCTTTTTTAGCGTTCAGTCATTCGCGACAATTGGCTATGGGCAAATTGTCCCGGTCGGGTTGCCCGCAAATCTTCTCGTCACGCTCGAAGCGTTGATCAACATCGTCGGGGTCGCATTAGCCACCGGACTGGTTTTCGCGCGCTTTTCGCGGCCGTCCGCCAAAATCATCTACAGCAATCAAGCGATCATCGCTCCCTATAGAAACGGCACCGCGCTCGAGTTTCGCATCGCAAATCTTCGCAACAGCCAGATCATCGAGATGGAGGCGAAGGTGATCCTAAGCCGGATCGAGAACGTCGAAGGAGCTACGGCAAGAAAATTTTATGAGCTCAGACTTGAGCGAAGTCATGTGACCTTTTTCGCGCTAAGCTGGACGATCGTTCATCCAATTGACGCGACTAGTCCGATGTTCGGGTGGTCAGAATCGGATCTCAATTCGGCCGACGCGGAGATTCTCATATTGCTCACCGGAACCGACGAGACGTCATCGAGCATCGTCCACTCGCGGTCATCATACAAGGCGGAAGAAATGGTTTGGAACGCAACATTCAGTAACATCTTCATGCGAACCCGCGAGGGTGGGGTAATGGGTATGGACCTGAGCAGAATCCACGATTTCGAGCGACAGGGACCACTCTGAGTCGCAGCGAACAACAACCAAGGACTGGAAAATGAAAAAAATGATGGTAGTTCTGGCATTATTTAGCGCCAGCATAGCGCCGCTAAGAGCCCAAAATAGCGCCATTGTGCCCGAAATTCCCCAAATTTCAGTGGTCGGTCACGGCGAGGTCAAGATGTCTCCTGATCGTGCAAATGTTCAGATCAGCGTCCAGTCGCGGGCTGCCACTGCCGCGGCTGCCGCTGCGGACAATGCGAATAAGCAAGCAGCCGTCATCGCATCGATCAAAGCTCTGGCGATCGGTGACGATCAGATCTCTACCTCGAACTTCAGCGTGTCCCCGGAGCAGAGGTATGAAACCAACAAGCCGCCCACTATTACGGGCTACGTAGTCACTAACACTGTGATCGTCGAGGTTCGAAAGGTCTCTCAAGTCGGGGCGGTCCTCGACGCCGCGCTAGGCCACGGGGCGAATCTCATTTCTGGCCTGTCTTTCTATTCTTCGAATACAGAAGCCGCCAGGAGAAGCGCGATCGCGGCGGCTGTCGCCAGCGCCCACGGTGATGCCGAAGCCGCGGCTAGGGCCGCTGGAGGGACCCTCGGAAATCTGGTCGAGATCAGTCTCGGATCCTATTCTCCTCCGATGCCAAGACCGATGATGATGCGTGGAGCAGTCGCTGCGGACGCGATGCAGGCGGAAACCCCAATCTCCCCCGGCCAAGAAACCCTTTCGGTCGACATCTCCGCCCGGTGGAAATTCATACCCGGGAACTAGCCTCCGGGGTGTGTTCCACGTGGAACAGCGGATAACGTGGTTCCACGTGGAACGCCGATGATTACATTCCCTGCCTAACGGGGAGCCAGCCTTGGGACGTGTAATCGCGATTGCCAACCAGAAGGGCGGGGTCGGAAAGACCACAACATGCGTTAACCTTGCAGCCAGCTTGGCCGCGGCGGAGAAAAAAACACTCCTCATCGACGGCGATCCACAGGGGAACGCAACCAGCGGAATGGGCGTCGAGGTAGCCCCCGGAGAGCCGTCCCTTTACGAGGTGCTCATCGGAGGGGCTTCGATCCGGGAGGCTCGTCAGCGAGCGGTGCAGTTCGCGGCGCTCGATGTGATACCTGCCACGCCCGATCTGGCCGGCGCTGAAGTGGAGCTCGTTGAACGCCCCGAAAGGGAATTCGCCATGCGCCGAGCAGTGGAGGATATCCGGAACGAGTACGACTACGTGCTGATTGATTGCCCTCCTTCGTTGGGCCTAATCACTGTCAACATGCTTGCGGCCGCAGACGCGCTAATGATTCCCCTACAGTGCGAATACTATGCGCTTGAGGGGCTCTCGCAGCTGCTCAATACGGTTCACCGCATCCAGCACAGCGTGAACGAGCCCCTGATGATCGACGGCGTGCTGTTGACGATGTACGACGCGCGTCTCAACCTCTCACGCCAAGTTGCGGATGATGCTCGCGAGTATTTCGGGGAAGGGGTTTTCGAAACAGTCATCCCACGGAATGTGCGCCTCGCTGAAGCACCAAGTTTCGGAAAGCCAATCATTCTCTATGACGTGAATTCTGCCGGCGCGCAGGCGTACATGGCAGTCGCATCGGAATTGATTCAGCGCACTGCACCAGGCCCGCGGAGAGACGACAATGGCAAGTGAGAAACCAACGAGGCGCTTGGGGCGAGGCCTCGACGCGCTGCTTCGCGGCGCGCCAAACCGAGAGCAATCCGGGGGCGCTACCCAATCGGGACTGCAGTCGCTCAAGATCGCCTCGATAAAGAACAATCCCTACCAGCCGCGAAAGCGGTTTGTCGACGGGGATCTGAAGGAGCTGCAAGACAGCATCGCCACCAACGGATTGCTCCAGCCAATCACGGTTCGGAGAGCGCATAAGGGGGAAGGGTTCGAGCTCATCGCGGGCGAGCGCCGCCTGCGAGCGACGACAAATCTCGGCTGGAAGGAAATTCCCGCGATCATCAAGGATGTTGATGATCAAGCCCTGCTCACCTATGCGCTCATCGAGAATCTCCAACGCGCGGACCTTGACCCAATAGAGGAAGCGGAGGGCTATCAGCAACTGGTGAAGGAGTTCGGGCTTACCCAGCAAGGCGTTGCCGATCTGGTCGGAAAGGAGCGCGCCACCGTTGCAAACTCGCTGAGAGTGCTCAATCTCCCCGAGAGTGTTCGACAAATGCTGCGGGAGGGGAAGCTCACGCTCGGTCACGCCAAGCCCTTGCTCGGACTTGAGAAGCCCGAAAAAATGCTCGCGCTAGCCAAAGAGATCGTGACCCGCGGACTGACGGTCCGCGACGTCGAACGCAGACTCCAGTCCGAGGCACCGCACCGCACCAGGGCGCCGCGCACCAGCTCGCCCGGCCCCGGCGCATCCAGTCCATCGGCCAAGGCGACAGAGGCGTTACTGCGGCGCAGGCTGCAGACCGACGTCGAGCTGACAGAAAAGGCCGGTGGCGCGGGATCGATTACGGTGCGGTTCTACTCGAATGACGACCTAGAGAGAATCATTGAACTGATGGGGATTAAGTTCGAGTAGATTTTTCAACACATGTCGTAACTGCTTCTGACATGGGAGCTTAGAGCACGGGCCTAGGGCCTCCTACGTTTTTCACAATTCGCCCATCTTTATGGCAAAGGCGCTTGAGATAACAGCATTCGCCAACGACTTGCTACGAACATCCGAGATACCGGATTACCCGAACGCGCTCAACGGGATGCAAATCGGAAGCGATGCCGAAATTGCCAGGATAGCCGCCGCCGTCGATTTCTCGGAGCGGACAGTAAAAGGGGCAGTCGCTGCGGGCGCCAACCTGCTGTTTGTGCATCACGGAGCATTCTGGGGTGGGCTCGCACCACTAACCGGCAGACGATTCGATCTCGTTCGCTCAATGATCGCGAACTCGCTTGCGATCTACTCCTCGCACCTGCCGCTTGACTGCCATCCGACACTCGGGAACAACGTTCTCCTCGCAAGGAAGCTCGGGCTCACGCCAAGCTCTGGGTTCGGAGAGTTCCACGGAATCAAAATCGGCGTTGCTGGAGAATCCTCCGGTTCGATAAAGGCGCTCCTCCAAACAGCCAGCGCGTTCGCCGCCGAACACGGCGGTCGCGTTCACGCAACTGCATACGACGATGAGAGAGTCGTGGGGAAGTGGGGTATTTGCAGCGGCTCAGGCGCGAACCCGGACTCATTACGCGAGGCAGCAGAGCGGGGCATTCAGACGCTCGTCGTTGGAGAAGGCCCGCACTGGACGGCAGTGCACGCCGAAGAAAATGGATTGGTAATTATTTACGCTGGACATTATGCGACGGAGACACTCGGCGTTCAGGCGCTCGCGTCTGCAATCGGAGATGAGTTTGGAATCCTGTGGGAGTTTATCGCCGCGCCGACGGGGACCTGAGCGCGGCGAACGACTTCTACGTCACGATACGTATTCGTTGGCAGCCGAAAAGCGCGCATCATACCGGTGCATCCACCAACCAGCGGAGCACGCTACTTGTCTGACCCGTCAGAAGCGCTAACCCCGGCAGCCATGCGCGGGGGGCTTATCAACCCCGTACCGCTCGCGCCGATTCGCGAGCGCGTCAGCTGGGCTCTTTACGATTTCGCGAACACCGTATTCTCGATGAACATCGCCACGCTTTACTTTGCCGCGTGGCTGGTAGCGGATCTCGGGCAATCGAACACGAGCTACGCGATTACAAATGGTATCGCGTCCGCGCTCGTAGTGATCTCGATTCCAATATTCGGCGCCCTCTCCGACGCGACACAGCGGCGGAAGCCGTGGGTGGTGGGATTCACCATCCTGGCGTGCGCAGGAATATTTCTCGTGGCAGTGATTGGCCAGCGCTTTCTCCCGGTTGTGGGTGAAGGGGTGACCACAGCGCCGCCGTCAAATATCACGATCGCGCCGCTTGCTCTACTGGCCATGCTCGGGGCGTTCGTCGTCGCGAACTACGCATACCAGGGTGCGCAACCTTTTTACAACGCGATGATGTCCGAACTCGCGCCGTTCGAGATGCGCGGGAATCTTTCGGGAATGGGCGCGGGATTCGGATACCTCGGCTCGATCACCGGGGTGCTGCTTACGATCCCGTTCTTCAATGGATCCATCCCAATTCTCGGCGATGTTTCGCCCCACGTTCTCTCCTTCCTGCGCCGCGTCATTCCATTCACTGCGCCGGGCGGCCGAGTCTCCACCTTCGTTCCCACCGCGCTTCTCTTCCTGTTGTTCTCGATTCCGCTCGCACTGTTTTGCCGAGACCATAACGCCGTTCATGGGAAAGCACGGGTGCCGTGGAAGCGGTCGTTCGTAGCTCTCAAAGAAACCATCAGCGAAGCGAAGCGTTATCCCGGAGTCGCCCGTTTCATTCTTACAAGTTTTCTATATCAGGACGCGATGGGAACGATCATCGCCAACATGGCGCTGTATGCGATCTTCGCAATGGGATTCAAGAAGGGGGCGGAAGTCACCCTCTTCGTCATTCTCACAGTACCTGCGGTGATTGGAAGCTTCTTTATCGGGAAGCTCGTTGATCGCATCGGCCCGAAGCGGACGCTGATGTATGTCATCGCCGGCTGGGTCATTTTGCTCATCGCAATGATTCTGGTCCCGTCGCGAAATGCATTCTGGTTTGTTGGAGCACTCATCGGTCTCATTTACGGGGGCGTTTCGACGGCGGAGCGACCGCTTCTTCTCAGTCTCGTTCCCGATGTCGAAGCTGGAAGATTTTTCAGCCTGATGGTTCTCTCCGCGCGAGCCGCGGCAATCATCGGACCGTTCGTCTGGGCTATCACAGTGGATAATCTCATCGCGCCACTCGGCACCGGCGCGGCATACCGCGCGGGCGTCGTCACTGTGATGCTCGGGATGCTTGGCGCACTGTGGCTGCTGCGTCGGGTGCCGGACAACTTCAGGGGCACGGCAATCGCAAAATGATCTACCGCGCGCTTCGTTGGGTCTCCGGGATAATGCTCCACTGGTTCTATTCCGAGATCCGCATTGAAGGGTCGGAACAGATTCCGCCCACGGGGCCGATGCTGGTGGCAGTCAATCACCCCAACGCGATGGTGGACTCTTTGATCGCGGGGTGGGTTGTTCCACGACGGCTTCGCATCACGGCGACGGCTACTTTGCTTGGCAATCCCGCCATCGCCGTGCTGTTCAAGCTGCTCGGAGTGGTGCCGTTGAAACGGGCGGCCGATCAGACGGTTGCGAGCGGCGACAGGATGCGCAACAAAGAAGCATTTGAAGAGCTGCTCCAAGTGCTCGGCGGGGGCGGGGCTGTGCTCATCTTTCCAGAAGGAAGAAGCAACAGCGATGAGCTGCTGCCACTCAAGACCGGACTGGCGCGGATTGCTCTTGAAGCGAAGCAGTCCGGCGTTCGCAATCTGTGGATCGTACCGATCGGACTGCACTTCGAAGAGAAGGGAACACCGGGGAGCCGAGTATCGGTGCGCGTCGCAGATCCGATCGCTCTCGATGAGTGGTCCGGAGACTCAGCCCACGAGCTCACCGACGTCGTCACCGCCAGGCTCACCAATGCTTCGCGCCGGGCAGCATTTCCACTCGAATCGCCTTCGGCGGAGCCCCCGAGGCCGCGATTCCTGATTCGCGCCGCGACTTGGTGGGGAAGAACGACGCACGACATTCCAATCCGGTACGCGAGGGCGCTTGCCGTGTCGCGAAGCAGCAGCGCCGATGAGCCGGCGATGTTGACGATGATTTTCGGAATAGCGCTCGTGCTTGCTTCATATGCAATCCACATCGCGGTCATCGGACTCGTGACGCGGTCGCTCCTGTTCTGTGCGGTATATCTGCTCACCCTGGTCGCCGGAGCATATTGGACCGCCTTCGAGGGGCATCGGCGCTAGGAGCGGACTACATCTTTGTTTCGAGCCAGTTCTTTCCCACGCCGACATCGACGAGAAGGGGAACGGAAAGCGATGCTGCGCCTTCCATCTCGCGCTTAACCAGCGCTGTCAATTCGTCCAACTCGTCCGCAGCGACCTCGAAAACAAGCTCATCGTGCACCTGAAGAAGCATCATGCTTGCGAGCTTCGCATCCCGAAGCGATTGGTCGATTTGAATCATCGCGATTTTGATCAGATCGGCGGCCGACCCCTGAATCGGGGAATTCGCGGCGGTGCGCTCGCCAAAGGCGCGGATGTTGAAGTTCCGCTCACGCAGCTCCGGAATGTAGCGGCGGCGGCCGAACAGCGTCTGCACATATCCGTGCTCGCGCGCGAACGCTACCTGTGAATCCAGAAACTTTCTGATCTCGCTGAAGCGCTCGAAATACTTCGAGATGAAATCCTTCGCCTCGGCATGGTCGACGCCGAGCTGCCTCGAGAGTGCGTGCGCGCCCTGGCCGTAAATGGTGGCGAAGTTGATCGTCTTCGCGCGCCCTCGCATCTCTCCGGTTACTTCCTTCAGGGGTACGTCGAATATGAGGGCCGCAGTCTGCCGGTGAATGTCCCCTCCCGAGCGGAAGGCCTGCACGAATGCGGGGTCCGCGGAAAGATGGGCGAGCAGGCGCAGCTCGATCTGAGAGTAGTCGGCAGCAAGAAGCGACCATCCGTCACGTGGAACGAATCCGCGCCGAATGTCCTTTCCAAGCTCGCGGCGAATTGGGATGTTCTGCAGGTTCGGATCGCTCGACGAGAGGCGCCCGGTGCTGGCGACAGTCTGGTTGAACGAGGTATGGATTCGCCCGGTCGCCGGGTTGACGAGCAGGGGAAGGGTGTCGAGATAAGTGTTCTCAAGTTTGGAGAGCTCGCGGTATTCCATCAGCAGCGAGGGGAGCGCGTGTCCTTCTTCTGCCAGATCCTTGAGGACACTGGCGTCGGTTGAAGGGCCAGTGCTGGTTTTCTTGAGAATGGGGAGATTCAACTTCCCGAACAATATTTCGCGAAGCTGCAGATTCGAATTGATGTTGAACTCGGCTCCCGCTTCGGCGTAGATCTGCTGCTCCACCTGTTGTCGCTCCGCCTGGAAGCGCCGTTTCAGTGAGGCGAACCAGGGCAGGTCGATGGAGACGCCTTTCCATTCCATTTCCGCAAGCACGCCGACAAGCGGCATCTCCACTTCGGAAAACAGCCTCGTCAGCTCCTGAGAACTGAGCTGCGGCTCAAAAATCGCGCGAAGCCGAAGAGTCATATCGGCGTCTTCACACGAGTAGTCGCGGGCGGCCTCGATCGGACACTCGTCGAAGGGAAGAGCATCCTTCCCTCTTCCGCACAGGTCCGTGTACGAAGTCATCGTATGGTCGAGGAACTCGAGGGCGAGAACGTCGAGGCCGTGTGATCGCCGGCCGGGATCTAACACGTAACTGGCGATCATCGTATCGAAATCGAGACCGGAGAGACTGATGCCGCTGCGGCGAAGAATCAGAACATCGTACTTCGCGTTCTGCGCCGTCTTCTTCACGTCCGGATCTTCGAGCAGTTCGCGAAGGGGCGACATCTCGGGAGAATCAAGCGGGGGAAGATTTCGAATTTCTTCGTTCTTCCTGCCGGCGATCGCGCGTGCAGCGATGCTTTGGGAGGCGGTCGCTTTTTTCTTCCTTGCCGCCTTGCCTGGCTCCGGCTCGTCACCGCCACGGATGAGTCCGCGCTCTTCGGGCGCGTCCGTCGCGGAGCGATCACCCGGCGCATCAATGAGCAGCTCGCCCTGCGCAGCCCGTGGAGAGCGGTGTCGAAAAGGGAAGTAATAAGCCTCCCCGGGGGCGACTGCGATCGATATGGAAACAAGGCTTGAGCGGAGAGGATCCACCATCTGAGGACTCCCCGGATCTATGAGCGTCTCGGTATCAACGGAAATTGTTCCCGCCTTGCGAGCCCGCGCGACAAACGCTTTCAGCGCGGCGGGGTTGTCCACGGTCACATAGTTCGTTTCGGATTTCTGTGTTTTTCCGCTCTCGGGAAGTCCAGTGGATGCCTGCTTGGCGAGAGAATGGAATTCCAGCTCGCCGTAGAGCGTCCGCAACTTCGCAAAATCCGGCGGCTTCAACGAGAATGCATCCATGTCGAGCCGCACGTCTAAATCGTCGCGTATTGTTACTAATTCTTTGGAAAGCCGCGCGTTGTCGGCATGCTCGAGCAGCGCCTCGCGGGGGCGTTTTTTCGTGATCAGCTGAACATTTGCGAGAATCGACTCGAGATCGCCGAACTGCTCGACGAGCTCAACGGCCGTTTTGTCGCCAATGCCCTTAACTCCCGGAACGTTGTCAGAGGAGTCGCCGACGAGTGCGAGATAATCGGTAACACGGTTCGGTGGGACTCCGAGTCGTTCTGTCGCGTTGTCCACCCCGACCCAATGCTCTTCAACGCCTGCGGGTCCGCCGCGGCCCGGATTGAGAAGCCACACGCCCGGTCGGACGAGCTGCTGGAAATCCTTGTCGCCGGAAACGACCACAACGTTGAGCGCCCGCTCTTCACTTTGCCTTACCAGAGTACCGATGACATCGTCTGCCTCATACCCTGCAAGGGAGACGATAGGAATTCGATACCCCTCGAGGATCTGCGTAATGCGTTCCATGCCGCGATCGAAATCGGCCTGCAGCTCTTCGGTGAGTTTTTCCCTCGTCGCCTTGTAGGCCGGATAGCGCTCGTGCCGGAAGGAAAGGCCGGAATCGTGAACCCATCCGAGGTAGTCCGGTTTGTGGCGGTCGACGAGCCGCTGCAGAAAGTTTGCTATCCCCCACGCCGCTGAAGTGTTCTCGCCCTTGCTCGTTGTAAGAGGGCGGGAGATGAGGGCGAAAAATGCCCGATAGATCAGCGCGTACCCGTCGACCAGAAATAAGCGCGGCGATTCTGGCAGATTCATTCGAGCAATATAAAGCGCCACCCCAACGTGGCGGTGGCGCTCGAGGTCGGTCTAATGCGGCCGCCGCTACCGCGCCATCTTGCGGGTCGTAACCGCCCAGAACTCGTTCTCGCTCGCTCGCGTCAGGCGCCAGTGTCCGGAGTCTTCGTAGAAAACGAGCTGTGTGCGGTACTGTTGATATGTCCAAATCTGTACCCGGGTGCTCTCGCCAACTTGCGTTCGGGTCGTTCCCTGGTTCACGTTGCGGTCAGTCACGAGTGATGGCTCGCCCAGGGCAACGAAAACCATCCCGCGATCTGAAAGCCAGCCAGGATTTCTGTCGTTTACGAACTGGGTGTTGGCCTGCCGGATACGACCGAAATAAGCCTCAAGCTCTTCATTGATAGGTGTTTCGGGGACGGGATCCGTCTCGCGGAGAAACGCGGACCACGCCGATGCTCGCTGTGCCGGAGTCGCGTCCCGCAAAGGCTTGAGCCTCCACTCAGGAGCGAAAAATCTCAAGTACTCGATCATATTCGCGAACGACATGACCGGAATGTCCTCTCCAAAGCTCACAAAAATCGGGATGCTCGCAGTGTCAGCGGACCCGCTGCGCGTGAACGTCAGCTTGCTAATGCCGAGCCCAACGGCTGATATGGGAACCCGCACCGCTCCGGAAAGGATTGCGCCTGTCCGTGTGAGCACGGCCGAGTCGCTAAAGACTGGTGTCTGGGTGTCGTTGGTGACTGTGTAGCGGATCGGAAGTCTGGCGCCGCCGCCGTATGCTTCGAGGAATACCGATACGAGGCTATCCCTCCCAAAGACTGCCGTAGAGCGTGGGCTGGCAAGAAGGCGCGGCGCAGAGTCGAGGTTCGTACGCGGCGTAGCTTCATAGATCAGAAGCGGAGTAGAAAAACCCGTCGCCGGAATTTGGGGGACCACCAACTGTGCGTCCTGGGTCGCAGTTCGCGCCCCGCCAACATCGCGAAGCACGAGAGACAGGGAGTAGCTTCCGGGCGGAACCCTGAAGGCGTGCTGAAAGATCACACTCTCGTCGGAGCGATTGATCTCCTTAAACGTCCCGACGCGCACTATCTCGAGCGCATTGACCGCCCCTATCTCGGTGTCGCCGCGCGTCAGGCGCAGGTGAACTTCGTATGGGGCGCTATAGCGATCTCCTTCCCGCGAGAATGTCAGCGCACGGTTCGGGAGTGAAACGCTGGACAGCATCAGCGTTGTGTCGGGAGATTTCGTCGCAAAAAAGGTCGTCTTTCCAACGAGAGCAACGGGCGGAGGGGCAGCGAGGAGTCCCATTTGTCTGTAAAACTCGTTCGCGTTCCCGAGTGTGACGCTGACAGGAAGTCCGCGATCGCGAGGGGCGGAAATCGCCGGCGGCGGGCCGCACGCGACGATGGCCGCGACAAGAATAAGAGGCGAAACAATCAGCCTGGAGCGCGTCATCATTGAGAAGTTTACCCTATCCCGTTCAAGTTGTTTCTATTAGCTTCGCCGCGTGCCTCGCGATAATCTCGTTTCCGCCACGCTTTCCGGATACACGCTCAAAAAGGAAGTGGGCGAAGGTGGCACGTCCGCCGTCTACCTGGCCGACCATCCGAATCATGGCACCGTAGCGCTGAAAGTGCTACGAGAAAAGCTGCGACAGGACACGACGGCAGTCGCGCGCTTCCTGCGTGAAGCCAAGTATGGCGCGCGCGTGCAGCATCCGAACGTGGTTCGGACAATTGAAATCGGCCAAGCCGAGAATGGTTTACATTTTCTTGCCATCGAATGGGCGCCGGGCGAGATTCTCGAGCGATTTGCCAAAAACAACGCGCCATTGGCGAAAGAGGTCGTCGCAAACATCGTCGTTCAGATCGCGGCAGGCGTGCAGGCGGCGCACGACGCTAATATCGTTCACCGCGACCTAAAGCCTGAGAATGTGATGTACGACCCGGAGAGCGGCGGTGTGAAGCTGCTCGACTTCGGTATCGCGACAGACACCGAAGCGTCCGCGGACGAACGCCTCACCCGAGCGGGGTTCTTCGTGGGGACGCTGATGTACATCGCGCCCGAGGCCCTCTCGGGCGAACTTGTGAATGCCGCGGCCGATCAGTACAGCTTGGCTACGATCGCGTATTTCCTGCTTACCCGCAGCCTGCCCTATACGGCACGGGCCCCGCGGGAAATGTTCACGCAGTTGTTGACTACGCCCCCGATCGCGCTGAAGGATGCAAAGGAAGACTTGACCTTCAGCCCGGCGCTCGACGCCGTGGTGATGAAAGCACTTTCGCGCAGCCCCGACCAGAGATACCCGAGCGTAAAGGCTTTCGCCGAAGCGTTCCAGGAAGCGGCGGCCCTACCGGTCGAGCAGGGCGGCGTCATGAGCAAGTTCAAGGGATTGCTTCGGCGCAATCGTTAGCTCACGTTCAACCGGTAGCCATAGAACAAATTGGGAGCCTGCGCCTGGCGCGCTTTGGAGAGTGATTTTTCCGTCGAGAGCCAGCGCTAGACGCCGCGATATCGCGAGGCCAAGCCCCGTTCCGCGGCGCGCCGAGTCGGCGCGTGGCCCCGCGCCGACCTGCTCGAACTCTTCGAAGACGCGCTCCAGGTCAGACGGTTGGATTCCGATCCCTGTGTCGGCAACCTCGATGCAGGTCCACATTCGAGAGTCGCCGCCACGCTCTTCCGGCGCATCGAACATTCTCACCGTCACGCTTCCGCTCGGCGTGTACTTGATCGCGTTTCCCACCAGATTCACGAGGATCTGGCGGAGGTGAAGAGGGTCGGTGCGAATGCGCGTGACCGTTGCCTCGACGGAGATGGATAGAGTCAGCCCTTTTTCTCCGGCAAGCGCCTCGATTTCACTCACGACATCCAGAAGGAGAGGGCGTAGATCCAGCGCCTCACGATGAATCTCCAGGCGCCCCGCGGCCATTTTCGCGAGATCGAGAATTTGATCCACGAGATGCCGAAGGTGGTTGGCGGACGCCTCAATTCGTTCGACCGGTTTAACTTGCCGCGTCCCAAGGTCTCCATATACGCCTTCCCGAAGAAGGTCCACGAAGCCCACGATTGCGTTGAGCGGTGTGCGCAGCTCGTGAGACACGTTGGCGAGGAACTCGCTTTTCATTCGGTTAACGCGAAGCAGCTCCGCCGAAAGGCGTTCGAGCTCGCGTGAGCGGTCGGCAAGCCGCCGTGCATTGCGGCGCTCGCGACGCAGAATGAGCGTCAGCACAACGATGGCGATCACTGCGAGAGCCCAGACGAAACCAGCCGTCCAGCCCCCGATTACACTAACGAGCAGCGTTTGCATTGACGGGTATCATATGAGCGCATAACCTCCGGCGTAATGACCGATCGTTCTTCGCTTGTTAACCTTATCAGAACCAAGTCGGTTCGCTTCGGCGAGTTCATTCTCGCGTCGGGGGCCGTTTCGGATCTGTACATCGACGCGCGTTTGACGACGATGAGTCCCGAAGGCCTTTCGCTAATCGGCCCGCTGGCGCTGGCAACCATTCGCCGGATGAAATGGAATGCGGATTCTATCGGCGGCCTCACGCTCGGCGCGGATCCGATCGCATATGCGGCTAGCTACGCCAGCTTCGCGTCTCCCCCGCACCTTCGCGCTTTCACCGTCCGCAAGGAGCCAAAACTTCACGGAACTCGAAAGCTGATCGAGGGCCCGTTCAAGAAGGGCGATCGCGTCGTGGTCGTCGAGGACGTGGTGACGTCCGGGGGCTCCGCGCTACGCGCAATCGAAGCCGTTCGAGAAGAGGGCGGAGAAGTCGTCGGGGTGATGGCGCTCGTCGATCGTCACGAGGGCGGCACCGAGAAACTGAAGTCGGCGGGCTTCAGTCTGGTGAGTCTCGTCGAAGGGTACGAGCTCGGCGGCCGCTGACGATCATGACGCCAGCGTCGCCTCCTTTGTGCCGGTTACCCACCCCGGATACGCGTCAATAGGGTGGAACGATCGCAGTATGTCGGCATACGGAAGAATCAACTGCGTGCGGAATTGTTGAACCATTCCCTGCCCGTCAAAACGGCTTCTGAACTCGACGGGTGAAATTTTCATCATCGTCCGCACGTGCCTGCCAAAGCTCTGCGGCGACGAATAGTCGAGATGGTTGGCCACGCTCGCTATCGACAGCCCCGGATTCTCGAACAATCTCGCCGCGCGGATAAGTCTGGATAGGGCGAGATATTTTTTTGGCGCCGGAAGGTTTGCGCGGAAGAACCTGCTCATCAACGTGCTCGGAAGGATCTCCAGCCGCCGTGCCAGCTGGCGCACCGTTGCAATTCTCGGGGAAGGATCGAATAGCAGCTCGAAGAAACGCCAGCAATCAGGCCGCACGCCGGGAAGGTCAAGATTTATCTGCGCTAGCGCGGACCTCTGTAGATCCTGCGAGGTGTCAGCGGCAAGAAGGCTGCGAAGTGTCTGCCAGCCCGTGGGAGTGCGCACATCAACCATCTTCTTAATGCCGAGCTGTCCAAGGAGAAGGGTCGAGTACGGTGTCGTCGTATCTGTCTCTGTTAAAAGCGCGATTGCAGGCACGCGCGGAAACTCTCTCACGACGGCAGCCATTCGCGAGTACCCTTGCCCCGCATATCGCGTGACGGAGATGATGACCATCCCGGCTCTTTGGTTGCGCAAATCAGCAAGCACTTCTTCCAAAGACTCGCGATGGAGCGGCTCGCAGAGGCCTTGTGCAACGGCGTCTACCCGGGATCGCTCAACCGGCGTCAATACGGTAGACACGGGAGTACGAAGCTGGCCGCTTCTCGGTTCGGCGTTCTTCATGGGAAATCACCTCGCAGGTTGGGGTGGGCTGCGAGAAAACGTTACCGGCACTGCGTCAGCGGCCCGTCAATCGGTCCGCGTCCGCGAGGTGCGTGACGAAACCGACCGTCAGGCCGTTATATTTGACGGAGAGTGGTTGGTCGGACGGTCGCGGCATTCGAACACGTTCGGGTGTCGAGGAAAGTCCGGGCTCCTTGGACAGACTGCCAGGTAACGCCTGGGCGTGAGGCGAGTGATTGCCGCACGACGGACAGTGCCACAGAAAACAGACCGCCTTAACAGGCAAGGGTGAAAAGGTGGGGTAAGAGCCCACCGCATTTCCGGCAACGGGAATGGCATGGTAAACCCCAGTCGGAGCAAGGCCAAATATGCGGCGAAAGGTCGTCCACCTTGAGAAAGACGCCGCGGGTAGGCTGCTAGAGGGTGCGGGCGACCGCATTCGGAGAGAGATGACCGTCCAGTCGCTTCGCGCGATGGACAGAACCCGGCTTACAGACTGACTACTTCTCTTTTTTTCAAGACGGTCCCCAAGATCATTTGGGGGCCGTCTTGCTTTTCGCGCTCAGCTCGTCAGCGGGTCGCGCTCCTTATGGCGCCGCTGCTTTCGCTCGCATGCGTGCGGAGCGCTCCCGAGCCAACCACCTTCCCTCTTCCCGCTCCCAGTCTTCCAGCCGCGAAGGGCGCCGCGGGATGGACAATGTTTCCGTGGAAAGGTTCGGCGATGTATCGCGTCTCCAGATCCGGGTCGGTTTCCAGCGACGTTCCGGAAGAGAGGCCGGTTGCCGCATCAACTGCGGGAATCGAGACGCTCACGCGCGAGCCCTCCCCTGGGGGCGCCTCATTCACCCTTGCTGTCACGGCGCTCGGCGTTCCCGCAAGAAGGGGCGCGGTGGCCGAGAAAGTCTCCGGCCTGCTGACTGGCGCGCAGCTCGTGCTCGAACCCTTTGCTGCTGTTGCTGCGTGCAACCCGAGGATAGTTCCGCTGCGCGCCGACCTCTCGGATCTCGCCGTTCCCGTCACCGGAACAATTGCGCTGGGCGAGAGCTGGTCAGATTCCCTTTGGAGCACGTTGTGTGTTTCAGGAATCGCCGGGGTTGTTCGAGTGCAGCGGCTATTTCTGGTTGTCGGCGACACGATTATTGCGGGCGCGGGGGCTCTCATTGTGGAGCGGAAAGACTCGGTGAATCTCTCCGGCGAAGGATCGATGGACCGTCACCCGATCGCGCTGACAGGGGGAGGAGCTGGAAGCGCCCGAATTTACCTGTCCGTTCCGGGCGGCCAGGTCTTGCGGATCGAAAGGCTGCAGAGGCTGACGATCGGGGTAGCTTCGAGCGCGCCCAAAAAAAGCTTCACCCAGCGGTCAACGAGCGTTATCGAGCTCAGCCGCTAGTCCACCAGCCGCAGCGGCATCACCAGGCAAAGATATTCGGCGGCGTCCTTCCACCCTTCGGGCTCGATGGTGGCCGCGCGCTCGGGAGCCTTGAAGGTGAGCTTGACCTCCTCGGTCGGCATGTAGCGCAGGATTTCCAGCAAATAGCTGGCATTGAATCCGATGTCGAGCTGATCGCCAGCGTATCGAATCGGCAGTTCATCCTGAGCCTCTCCAAGGTCCGGCGTTTGCACGCTGAAGCGTAGCAGTCCGGAGTTGAATGAAAGCTTGATCCGATGCGTCTGATCGGAGGCAACGACCGACATTCTCTTAAGCGCGCTTGTGAGCGCGGCTTTGTCGGCAACAGCGACACGGTCGTTGTCCTTTGGAATTACCTGATCATAGTTCGGGTACGGTCCTTCGATCAGGCGCGTGTAGACCGCGGTGAACGGAGAGCGGAACCCAATATGATTGTCGCCTTTCCCCACCTCGAGATCCTCCTCGGCCGGAAAGAGCCTGCGCACGTGCTCAAGGGCCTTCGGTGGAATAATGAGATCGGCAGACGGAGCTCCGGTTTTCTCGATTGCCACAGACATCTTCGCAAGGCGGTGCCCGTTCGTGGCAACCATTCGCATCGATTCCGGACGCAACTCCCAGAGCACGCCATTCAAAATCGGCCGGCTTTCCTCAGACGAAACCGCGAAAGCGGTGTGTGAGATCAACTGCTGCAGCGTTCCAGATTTGATGCGCCAGCTGTCGGCGAACTTTATCGACGGAAAGCTCGGAAACTCATCCCGCGGAAGTCCGAGCAGCTTGAAGCGCGACCGGCCGCACTCGAGCGTGATTCGCTGTTCTCCGACAGCAGCGATCTTGACCGGTGCCGGCGGCAGCTCTCTCGCGATCTCACTCAGTTTCTTTGCCGGGATCGTCACCGCGCCCTGAGCTTCTACGTCGGCTGCAACCTCTGTTGTCACCGCGATGTCGAGATCCGTACCGGAAAGCCGGATCCCTTTCTCCGTTGTTTCAACGAGGATGTTAGCCAGGACCGGGAGCGTGGTCTTGGCCGGAATGCTCGCCGCGACTGCGGCTAGTCCTTCCTGAAGCTTTTCTCGGGAAATCGTAAAGCGCATTCGGGAATGGGTCCCTGTGTCAGGCGTTGGTAACTCGCGAGTACGTCTTCTTATCTATTAAAGAATTAAGAATAGTAGTAGCAGTAGAGAAAACGACTGGTGTTGGTAACTGCCTAAGCTATGGATTCAGTATCGGTTGTGCTACGCTCTCTTATGTTGGCTGGAAGGAAATGGTTCACATCTTTCCAGAATGCTTCCACAAATAGTTCGTGTTTCATCCCTCGACTGTTGATGGAAGTCGCGCTCGAAGAACTTTTTGAAGGTTTCCGATGCGCTGTTTAAGCGCCGGGTCTTCCGAAATATTCGACTGCACCTTCTCGAGGCTGTGGATAACCGTAGAATGATCGCGGCCTCCAAAAGCTTGACCGATTTCAACCAATTGTGTGCCTAGCAGCTCACGGGCGAGATACATCGCGATCTGCCGCGGGGTGGTCAGCGTCTTGGTTCTCGTTTTTGACCGAAGTCCATCGACGGTCACGCCCCACTCTTTTGCCACGGCGTGCTGAATTCCGGTCAGCGTCAGCTCGGCGGTGTCGGAAGGTGCATTGAGCTCACTGATGCGCAGCTTATCGCGAAGCGCTTCTCTCGCGACCTCGGTTGTGATCTCCTCGTGACGCAGCGAGGCGTAGGCAAGGAGCTTGATGATCGAGCCCTCGAGCTCCCGGACATTGGACCGAATGTTCTCGGCGATGAACCGGATCACCTCTTCGGGGATGGTCATCTCCAGGTGGTCCTGCTGCGCCTTCTGCTTCAATATCGCAACGCGATGCTCGAAGTCGGGAAGATCGATGTCAGCAACCATTCCCCACTGGAACCGACTGAGGAGGCGCGCCTCGAGCCCGACGATTTCTGAGGGCGGCCGGTCGCTGGTAAGGACGATTTGCCGACCGGCCTCGTAGAGGGCGTTGAAGGTGTGGAAGAACTCTTCCTGGGTCGCTTCTTTTCCCTTGAGGAAGTGGACGTCGTCTATCAACAGCAGGTCGGTCTCCCGGTACCGCTGGCGGAAAGCATGTCCCGTCCGGTCCCGCATCGAGCCTATCAGCTCGTTCATGAACTGTTCTGTGCCGACATAGGTCACGCGCGTGCTTGGGTTCCGCTCCAGGGTTTCGTGAGCGACGGCCTGCATCAGGTGTGTCTTTCCAACGCCGGTCGAACCATATAGAAAGAGCGGATTGTAAACGCGGCCGGGAGACTGAGCTACCGCATGGGCTGCGGCCGCGGCGAGCTCATTCGACTTACCAATCACGAAGTAGTCGAAAGTGTATCGGTCGCTAAGTGGCGTTGAGTTGGCGCCATGCTGTCCTTCTGCCGGCTTCGATGTAGGCAGCTCCACGAACAGATCCCGCTGTGACCGCTTTATTCGCTCATCGTTGACACGGAACGAAACCTTGAGTGGATGACCGAGAATTATTGGGCCGAGCCCGGACAGAAGCTCCCCGTATTTGGAATCATTCCAATCGGCGGTAAACTGGTCGGGGGTAACAAGCGTGAGCGTTTTGCCATCGAAGGACAAAGCTTCGGCTTGTTCGAGCCAGACGCTGACGATCTGTTCGGGGAGTTCCGAGCGGGCCCTGGCGAGGAGCCGGTCCCAGACTTCTGCGGGAGTAAGTGACATCACCGGCTAGGCTACTTCCCCGATGTGGAAAAGTCAATTAGCGTCAAGCGGCACAGCGGTTTACCTGCCTTGACCTATCTCCAATAACGGACTAGTTTTACGCCTCACAAACCTCAAAGTGGATCCGTTGGATTCGGAGCAGTAATTGAATGGGTAAGCCTACATATCGTCCCCGCAACAAGCGCCGGATCCGGACACACGGATTCCGCACGCGCATGGCAACCAAATGGGGACGGGACGTTCTTAGTCGCCGCAGAAAGAAGGGCCGCAAGCGGCTGACGGTTCAACTCCCGACGAAGTACGCCGGAGCGTAGCAGTCTCCGTTTTCCTCGCTCAAAACGACTGGCGAAGAAAACGGATATTGAAACGGTGCGTCGAAAGGGGAGGAAGATGCAGACTCCTCATCTTGACGTTCGCTTCGCGGCATCAGCGCAGGCCAGGCCGCGAGTCGGCCTGATCGTTCCAAAACACAAGCATTCCGCTATCGACAGGAATCGTTTGCGCCGCCGGCTGCGCGAGCTGATTCGGGTTGAGCTGTTGCCTGCGGTCGCGCGTGGTGATGCCTTGATCCGGGCTAAAGCCGAGGCATATGACGTTTCGTTTGCCGGGCTCCGGATGGAGATCGAGTCAATAGGAAGCTGGATTTCGGGGCTCGAGGCGCGGTGATCGGGAAAAGTTTGCTGTGGATGATCAAGTTCTACAGGGTGGGCATTTCACCACTTTTTCCAGCGACCTGTCGTTACTATCCAACCTGCTCCGCGTATGCTCTGGAATCGATAGAGCGGTATGGAGCGTGGCGGGGAAGCCGAATGGCTGCTGCCCGCATTCTACGATGCCATCCGTTGAAAGCGGGCGGCTATGATCCCGTGCCCTAATGGACAAGCGCTTTTTCCTTGCGCTCCTGCTGTCTCTTGTCGTCGTGGCTCTGAGTCAGGTGCTCTTTCCTGCGGCGAAGCGGAATTCCGTGCCCGTCACGCAATCCGCCGCTCCTGTAACAGACAGCGCGCAAAGCGAGCCGGCCGCAGTGGGCGGAGCAGCCCTGACGAAATCGGTGCCCACCGATTCGGCGGCGAAGGCTTTCGTTCAGGAGCAGCGGACGACGATCGCCACCGACAAGGTCGTGTACACGTTCAGCAACGTAGGCGCCGCTCCCCTGTCGATCGCGATGAAGGATTACGCGAACAGAGCGGCGGCCGGACAGCGGGTCGATCTTGCCGCACCCGGAGCCAGGCTGCTCGGTTATCGATTAGTGGTCGGCGCCGATACCATCCCGCTTGAGAAGGTTGTCTTCTTGCAGACATCGCAGCCGCTTCCCGGCGGCGGCTCGGTTCTCGGGTATTCGGCGACGGTGAGCAATATCCCGGTAAGGATCAGCTACACGTTCGGGAAGACGGCGTACGTATTCCACGTATCAGCCACGGTCGGCGGAAGCACCGGCGCCTATCTGCTGACGAACTTGCCAAACACGCTACGCTCGGCGGAAGCGGACACCACCAGCGACCAGCGCAGCCTCGCATACGCGTACAAAGGCGTCCGCGATCGTCCGGGAAGCGTTCTGTTCGGGAAAATGGACCCGGGCGAAACCCGCATGGAAGCCGGGCCGCTCAAATGGGTGGCGGTCAAGAACAAGTATTTCGTGCTCGGCATCATGGCCGACCACACACCCTTCAGCGAAGCGAATTTTACCGGCGGGACGCGAACCTCGAAGGTCGCCACGCACGCGATGGCAAGCGTCGTCCAGCCGGCGAGCCAGGGCGCGTTCAGCTTCGACGTGTATGCCGGCCCGCAGGAATGGAAGCGGCTAGTGGCGATGGGAAATGATTTCGACCACGTAAATCCTTACGGCTGGAAATTCCTGCAGGCCGTGGTCCATCCTGTTGCGTCGCTTGTGATCCAGCTTCTGCTTTGGATGCACAACGTTCTCCGCCTGAGCTACGGCTGGGTGCTCGTCATTCTCGGCCTTGCCGTTCGGCTGGTGCTCTGGCCGCTGAACCAGAGTACGATGCGGTCAAGCCTTCGAATGCAATCGGTTCAGCCGAAGCTCGCGGCGGCGCAGAAGAAATACAAAGACGACCCGCGAAAGCAGCAAGAAGAGATTATGAAAGTGTATCAGGAGGAGGGAATCAGTCCGCTCGCGCCACTCCTCGGCTGCCTCCCGGCGCTCCTTCCGATGCCGATATTTTTCGCGCTCTTCTTCGTCTTCCAGAATACGATCGAGTTTCGCGGTGTTCCCTTCCTTTGGCTGCACGATCTTTCGGCGAAGGATCCGCTTTACCTGATTCCGCTTTTGATGGGCATTTCGATGTACGTGCTGTCGTGGATCGGAATGCGGAACGCACCGCCGAATCCCCAGACGAAGATGATGACCTACATGTTCCCGGTGATGATGACGGTGTTTCTGCTGAACATGGCATCGGGCCTCAATCTGTACTACACGGCGCAGAATCTCGCCGCGCTACCACAGCAATGGCTGATTGCCCGTGAGCGGCTCCGCGCCCAGCCCAAGAGCTGACGACGGGGCCGGACAGTTCTCGGCGACATACATTGGTCACGCAACGCTACTAATTCGGCTGGGCGGCCTGACCGCTCTGACGGACCCGAATTTCGACGAAGCGCTGGGGAAATTTCTTCCGCGGGTTAGCGCTCCGGGGATTCCGCTCGCCGAGCTCCCCGGGCTGGACGCGCTGCTCCTCACCCACGCGCACGCGGATCATCTTTCCTTCAAGAGTCTCGATTCGCTTCCGCAGGACATTCCTCTCTATGCACCGCCGGTGATAGCGCGGTGGCTCAGGCGCCGCGGGTACAGCCACCTCGAACCAATCGCGCCGGGAGAATCCCGCGACATTGGCGGAGTCCGCCTGCACGCGGCAGCGGCGACACACCGCGGCAACCGATACGGCGTGGATCGGTGGAGGCACGAGGCGAATATGTATCTTCTTGAAACTAATAGCATCTCGTGTTTTTTTGCGGGCGACACCTCGTTGACGCCAGAGAGTACACATCTCGTTGACCGGCACATCACCGGCAGGGGGCGCCGTCTCGACGTTGCCCTGCTCCCGATCGGCCATGCGCCATGGTGGAAGCCAGGGTTCAGGAAGGGACATCTTACCAGCGACGATGCATTGGCGTTTTTCGACCGGCTCGGGGCGAGATATCTCATTCCATACCACTGGGGAACCTTCAACCACGTCACCTCAACCGCATTCGATGCCATAAACCGGCTCCGCGCGGCGCTGCCGGCGCACCCCAACAGCGACGCCGTAATGATTCTGGAGCCGGGCGAGACTTTCGAGCTGCCGGCACTCGAGACCTAGCGTGACGGGCGACGCACTGCGATTCGACAAAACGATCGTCGCCGTCGCCACACCTCCTGGCCGCGGAGCGATAGCCGTTGTTCGGCTGTCCGGCCCAGACGCAATGCAAATTGCTGCGCGGCTCGTCAGACCCTGGCCGCTGCGGCCCCGTGTCGCGGCGCATTGCGGGATCTTCGACGGTGACGAGCCACTCGACGACGCCGTGGTAACGGCGTTCCCCGCGCCCAACTCCTATACCGGAGAAGACGTGGTCGAGCTTTCCATTCACGGCGGCTACGCAGTGCCGGCGTCAGTAGTCTCCGCGCTGATTCGCTCCGGGGCTACGCCCGCGCTGGCGGGTGAGTTCACGCGACGGGCGATGATGAATGGAAAGATCGATCTGATACAAGCGGAAGGGATCGGTGAGCTCATAAACGCCCGCTCCTCGGCAATGCGGCGCGCGGCGCTGCATCAGCTTCACGGCGGGCTCAGCCGCATGCTAGCGAAACTGCGGGACGACATTCTCAGGCTCGAAGCACTGATAGCCTACGACATCGACTTTCCCGACGAGGACGACGGGCCCGTTGCTGAATTCGACGTAACTCGCGGAATACAGCAGATCGAGGAGGCGTTGGTCGGACTTCTTTCGACGGCCTCGTTCGGGCGAGTCATTCGCGATGGCGCGATGGTCGTCATCGCCGGCCCGCCGAACGCGGGGAAATCCTCGCTATTCAACGCCATGCTCGGGACTGCGCGTGCCATTGTCACGGAGATCCCGGGGACGACGCGTGATGCGCTGGAGGCGGTAATCGACACGGGCGCGTGGCCGCTGCGGCTTGTTGATACCGCGGGCATTCGACCCACCGCCGATGCGGTGGAGAAACTGGGAATCGAAGCAAGCGAGAGCTTCCTCGCCCGCGCGGACGTCGCGCTCGTGTGCGCAGAGACGCGCGAGAGTCTGGGCCAGGTGTCTGCTGCGGTATCCAGGCTTACCGATGCGCCTGTTTTAGAGATTTGGACGAAAGCCGACCTTCGCGATCCGGACCGCGAAGCGCCCGGAGGGGCGGGCCCGATTTCGGTGAGTGCAGACGAACGCAGCGGTCTGGAGACGTTGTTCGACCGGATTTCAGAGGTTCTCGCAAGGAATTACGGAACGCATGCTGCGGAGGAATCCGTGCTTACAACCGCGCGTCAGCATGCGGCCATCTCCCTGGCGCTGGACGAGCTAGCGTGTTTCAGAGAAGCCCGCGGAGCCGGGGAAATACCGACGACAGTTGCGGCGGTCCACTTACGCGCGGCAACGGGAGCACTCGAGGATTTGATCGGCGCAGTGAATGTGGAAGACGTGCTGACGAAACTCTTCGGCACGTTTTGCATCGGAAAGTAGGGCCTTAGGCGGAGGCGCTCGCCGAGTCAGCGAGTGAAACGATTTCGTCCGAGCTGGCGCGCGCCGCCCAAGCCAGCCCCTTAGACCGAATGGCGTTCTCCACCATTTTGGCGCCGAGGAAATAACCGCTTCGCTCGGGAAGGGTGTGGCGATCGATGGTTCTAGCCTCGTCGCTCATTCCTCCCGATAAATAGCGGAGGCGCAGACCCAGGCCGGAGCGATCGAGGTCGGGCGCCATAACCTTCGCCAGGAGCGGCTCCAGCTCACGAACTCGAGTGTAGTCCTTTCTGTCGTAGCCGAGATACTCCCAGGCCGCGTGTCCCGGACTGATGGCGCGTGACGTCTGGATAGACAGGCCTTCGTTTATCATCAGCTCGCGCAACGGCGCCCGCCGGCCAGTTTCCCAATACGAGTAATACCCGCCCGTTTCGTCGATCAGCCGCTTCATATCGCTTCGGCTGGACGGCGAGGTATAGCGAACCGTGTGGGCTATTTCGTGCGCCAGCCACATCGGAATGAGCTCGGGCTCGAGTCCCAGCCCCTGGGTCTCGGCGTTGGTGACGCTGGTAAAGTGCTCCAGGCATACAAAAGCGACCCCTTTGCCATTCACCACCAGCTCACCCGCGTTTGCAGCTCCGACGCCAACCATTAACACGACATCGATATCGTTATCCATCTCAAGCAGCGTGCGGCACTGCTCCTCGGTGTTTCGAGCGAGCGTTACGACATCGATGCGCTCGAGCATCGTACGGAGGTCAACGCGGCCGGCGAGGGCGGTGGCTCTGACCACTTCCTGAAAATGCGGGCCGGCGGGATCAAGAACGTAATTGTGCCAGTACGCCTCGAGCAGGGGGCGGTGGCTATCGAAGTAGCGATGATATGCGGCGACGCGGTCGGAACTGTTGTGAACTGCAAAAAAATCTGGAAGAAGATTGATCAGCATCGACTTGGTCGCGGGTGAGTCGCCGCCGCTGCTCAGCGCGTGCGATGCGAGAAAATATCATTGAGCAGAAATCGCTACAAGACTTCGTTTTGTCGTGAGAAATTACTTGAGCATCAAACAAATCCACTTGACAAAAATGAAACTCACGGCGCGGTGGAGTTGAGCGCCTGAAACTGCTACCGAGTTCCGAAAAGACGATCACCGGCGTCACCGAGGCCGGGAAGAATGTATCCGGACGAATTCAGTTGGCGATCGAGCGCGGCAGCATAGATCTGTACGTCCGGATGCGCCTCGGAAAGCTTCCGCACTCCTTCCGGCGCAGCGACGAGGCAGAGAAATCTGATTCTCTCTGCGCCAGCCCTCTTCAGCGCGGAAACCGCGGCGACCGCGCTTCCGCCGGTGGCGAGCATCGGATCGAGTATAAAGAAATCGCGTTCCGCCGTCTCGCCGGGGACCTTGAAGTAGTAATCCACCGGCTGAAGTGTGTCGTGATCGCGGTACAGGCCGATGTGGCCGACACGCGCCGAGGGAACGAGGCGAAGAATTCCCTCGACCATTCCAAGGCCGGCGCGGAGAATGGGAACGAGCGTGAGCTTCTTCCCGCTGATGTGCCACCCCTCCGTTTTTTCGAGAGGTGTCTCTACATCTCGCCGCTCAATGGCGAGCTCGCTGGTCGCTTCGTACGCCATCAGCATGGCAATTTCGTCGACGAGCTCCTTGAAATGCTTCGTCTGGGTGCGCTGATCGCGAAGAATGGTCAGCTTGTGCTGGACCAGCGGATGCCGGATAATAATGAGGGTAGGAAACTCTTTTACGCGCTCGATCATTTTTGCGCTTCTGCTCCCGAAAGTGAAGGCGTGTTCACGGTCGTAATCTCCATTGTCCGATGAAAGAATACCAGGCTGTCGTGGTGAAGCTCACTCGACACACGCGGGAAGACGAAGACACACTCACCGACCTTCTGAACGAAAGAAGTCGCGGAGGCTGGCATCCGGCGCTTATGTCGCAAGACGAGCACCGGCTGACCATCCTCTTTCAGCGCGACGCGTTAGCGGAAAGCTGAAGTGGAGCTGACGTTCGTCGGTGCGGCGCGCGAAGTGACGGGGTCCTGTCACGTGCTGCGGGTCAACGGGAGCACAATCGCGCTTGACTGCGGAATGTTTCAGGGGAGGCGGCAGGATTCAGCGGACAAGAACAGGCGGTTGCCTGTCCCCATCAGCGAACTCGATGCCATAGTCCTCTCGCACGCGCACATAGACCATTCGGGGCGCCTGCCATTCCTTGTTGCCGAAGGATACGGAAAGACAATCTGGGCGACGAACGCCACCAGGGATCTGTCGGCGATCATGCTCGCGGATTCCGCACACATTCAGGAGAAAGACGCCGAGTTCCTCGCCAAGCGAAAAAAGGAATTCATCGAGCCACTGTATGGAATCCGTCACGCAGTAAAAACGATGGAACTGATGGTCGGCGTTCCGTATGGGAAGCCGTTCGACGTTGTTCCGGGGGTGCAAGGCACGTACATAGACGCCGGGCACATCCTTGGGTCGGCAACGGTGATTCTCGACTGCACGGAGGGGGGTAACACCAAGCGCCTGGTTTTCTCCGGGGACATCGGCCGGAAGGGCCTGGCGCTGATACGAGATCCGGAGATCCCCGCCGGCGCCGATGCGCTGATAATGGAATCCACGTACGGCAATCGGGATCACGATTCCGTGGAAGGATCCCGCGCGCGACTAGCGGAAGTAATACGGAGCACCGCGGCCCGCGGCGGGCGTGTTCTTATCCCAGCATTCGCGGTGGGACGGACACAGGAGATGATTTACGCGATTCACTCGCTCGTACGCGAAAAGGCAATTCCGGCTATCCCTATCTATGTAGACAGCCCACTGGCCATCGACGCGACCAGTGTTTTCGAGATGCATCCCGAAATACTCGACCGATCGGAGCAGATGGTCGCAGAGGTGCGGGAGCTCTTCAAGTTCGACCTGATTCACTATACCCGCGATGTGGAGGAATCAAAAGCAATCGGGCGAGCGCACGGTCCGATGGTCGTAATCGCCGCCTCCGGCATGGTCGAAAATGGACGGATCCTGCACCATCTTGCCCAAGGAGCGAGCGATCCGAAGAACACAATTCTGATTGTCGGGTTCCAGGCCGAGCACACGCTCGGCAGGCGTATCGTGGAACGGCAGCCGGTGTTGAAGATTTTCGGCGAAGAAGTTCGGCTCAACGCACAAGTCGAAATCATCAATGGCTACAGCGCGCACGCGGATCGCGGTGAGCTGATCGGCTGGCTTGATGCGGTCAAGGATCTATCGCCGCGCCTCGGCCCGGTATGGCTCGTGCACGGCGAGGCCGCCGTGCAAGACGAGTTCAAGGCGACGCTGGCGGCAAGAGGGCAAGAGGCAACCTGCCCTGAGCCGAGATCGACTCACACCTTTTAGATATCCGGCCGATGCGCGAGTTGATCGAACTCGGTCGCCGAATTACGATAACCGTACTACTCGCCATCCTCGTACTGTGGATGATTTCCGCGACAGCCGTTCTGGCCTGGAGCGTGAAGGACCAAGCGCGTCCCGCTGACGCGATAGTGGTGCTTGGCGCCGCCCAATACGCCGGGCATCCCTCCCCGGTGCTGAAGGCCCGCCTCGACCACGGCATCGATTTGTGGCGAGACAATCCGACCGGACTGCTAATGCTCACGGGTGGCACTGGGTCGGGGGATACTACGAGCGAGGCGGAGGTCGGTAGAGCCTACGCGCGAAAGGCGGGTGTTCCGGACAGCGCCATTGTCGTGGAGAACGCAGGAAGAACAACAAGCGAATCGATGCGGGCTGTCGCGGAAATAATGCGGGAGAGAAGAGCCTCGACAGCCGTTCTCGTCAGCGACCCGTTTCATATGCTGCGGCTCTCCGTGATCGCACGGCGACTGGGCCTGAAGGCCTACACGTCGCCCACGAAAACGAGCCCGATCTCGCCGAACCGTGAAGAACGATGGAAGTACATCCTCAGCGAATCCTTGAAAGCGCCGATGGCGTTTCTCTTTGAACAGCCGCTGGCTAAATAGTAGCGGAACAATACTAAACTAGTGCAACGCCTCAGCGAGCCAATCCCAATATCGTTTCCCCCCGACTGCGGGAATGTCGTTGTGACCGGCGTCATCCAGGATGAGACACCCACCCTGTAATCGCGCAGCCGAATAGACCGCCTCGCCCATTCGCAGCGGCACGATCCGATCGCGCGCCCCGTGAACGACCGCGACCGGAATATCGAGCGACGATACGATTTTGGGGGTGTCGAAGTGGACCCGCGAAAGGCGATCCCACAGAAATAGCAGCGGCCGTCCGATTACGATCCTTCCCATTGCTCTGGCAGAGGTGAAGGGAGCCTGAAGGAGAACCCGCCTCGCCGGGATGCGGGAGGCGAGCTCAACGGCGACGGCGCTGCCGAGCGAATGTCCGAACAGAGAGATCGAATCCGCACCGGCGTTGGACCGTTCGGCACCGGCTCGATATGCAGCCTCGGCGTCGAGGGCCGTCGAGAGATAGGTCGGCTTTCCCCCAAGGCCGTAATACCCCCGGTATTCGGCGAGGAAAACCGAGTGCCCGGTGCGCCTGCTCACTTCCCTTCCCCACTCGAGCTGCCAGGCCGCGAGATCCGCATTCCCGTGGAAGCAAATGAGAAGTCCCGTGGGCGCGGCATCGGGTTCGATCAGAAATCCGACAAGGCGCTGGCCATCGGAAGCGTGGTACTCAATTCGCTTTGCAAACTCGCAATCGACCGAAGAGAAATTTCCGGGTGGCTGAAAAACGATCCGCTCCTGCGCGAACCACAGGGCGAGGAACAGCGACAGGAGCACGAGTGCTGCAAAGATTGCGACCGATATCAATGGACCGGCAATTTACCACGATGCGAATTCCCATAGAAAGCTTCACGCTTCCAAACGGCCTATTTGTGACGCTTTCCGAGGACAATAGCGTGCCCGCCGTCGCTGTGAATTTGTGGTATCACGTCGGCTCCGCGAATGAGCGCGACGGAAGAACGGGATTCGCACATCTTTTCGAACACATGCTCTTTCAGGGTTCGGCGCATGTGGGGGCGAACGAACACTTCGAGCTCATTCAGCGCGCCGGTGGGACGCTAAACGGGTCAACCTGGCTCGAGCGTACGAACTATTACGAAACGGTGCCGTCGAACCAACTCGCACTCGCGCTGTGGCTCGAAGCGGATCGGATGGGCGATCTCCTTCCAGCGATGACGCAGGCGAAGCTGGACACCCAGCGCGACGTGGTAAAGAATGAGCGGCGATGGAGCGTTGACAATCAGCCGTACGGGACGACGCTGGAGAAGCTTCAGGAGATCTCGTTTCCCGTGGAGCATCCGTTTCATCACTCGCTAATTGGGTCGATGGAAGATCTATCGGAAGCATCGCTCGAGGATGTCGCCGCATTTTTCGCGACTTATTACGTGCCCGATAATGCCGTGCTGACCGTATGCGGCGATTTCGAGCCCAGTGAAGCGCGGCGGCTGATCACTGAGTATTTCGGGCCGATTCCAAGAGGGATGAAGACAATTGCGCGTCCGGATATGACCGTGCCGAATGGCTTTCGAACGCCGGAGATAGCGCGCGTCGAAGACAATGTGGGGCTGCGCCGATTATTTCTCGCCACAACAAGCCCGGTGTTCGGAAGCGAAGGGTACTACGCGGGTAGTGTGTGCGCGGCGATTCTTGGAATGGGAAAGTCGAGCAGGCTCTTCACAGGGCTCGTTCGGGAAAATCAAATCGCAGCCGAAGTCTCGACCTTTACGCTAGACCTCGCGAAAGGAAGCGATCTGTTCGTTGTGGATGTGACAGCCCTCCCCGAAGTGAGCGAGCAGGAACTGGTTGATACGGTAGAGGCCGAAGTAGAGCGGTTGGCGGCTGGAGGCGTAACGCAAGCCGAGGTAGATCGTGCCTCCGCGCTGATTCTGACGGAGCTGGTGAAGGCGCTGGAGACAGCTTCGGAGCGCGCAGATCGCATTTCGATGTTCGCCACATATTTCGGCGATCCGGATCTCATCAATCACCAGGCCGCTCGATATCGCGCCGTGTCGGCGGAAGCCGTGACGGATTTTGCTCGCACATATCTTCGAAAAGACCGGCGTTCCCGACTGCTGTATGTCCCCAGAGTCACACCGGTGACGTCGTGAGGGTGGCATCCGAGGGAAACTTCAGGTGGTAGCGACCGCGCGACCGAGCGCGGGCATTCCGCGCGCCTACCACTTCCCTGCTTTCAAGACGGGAACGCTCGAGAGTGGAGCCCGTCTGATAGTTTGCCCGGTCCCAAAGCTGCCGCTGGCAACACTGCTGGCAGTGACCAGTTCGGGCGCTGCGACTGACCCGGTAGGGCTCGAAGGAATTGCCCGCCTCACGGCAAAGCTGCTGGTGGAGGGTACAGCGTTGCATTCAGGCGCAGAGCTCTCGGAGAGGCTTGAGAGGCTGGGCGCCTCCCTGGAGACGGGAGCGGATTGGGACAGCTCGATCGCCCGAATCACGTTTCTCACGGAGCATCTGGATGAAGTGATCAACGTGGTAGGCGAGGTACTTCTCGAACCCAGCTTCCCCGAACGAGAGTTAATGCGGTTGAAGGCGGAGCGAATCGCCGATGTTCTGCAAGTCGAATCAGAGCCCCGCGCCCTTGCCGATGAGGCGTTCGAAAGTTTCCTCTTCACGCCGGAATCGCGATACGCCGTTCAGGAAGGCGGCTCAACCGGCTCTGTTCCGCGCATTAGCCGATCAGAGATCGTGGCGTTTCATTCGGCCGCATACGTGGCACCGGCCACCACATTCATTGTCGCCGGCGACGTAAGCTTCGACGAACTTCGCGACAAGCTTTCCCGTCGCTTCAGCCTCCAGCGGCAACGAATCTCGCAGAATGCTCCACGCCGGAGTTCGATCGCGTCAACATCCCGACGTCTTCGCGTGTTGGACAAGCCTGACGCACCACAGTCTGAGCTGCGCGTCGGACACGGGGGTCTCGCGCGAAACGATCCAGACTATTTTCCGACCGTCGTCATGAACGCGATTCTCGGCGGACTGTTCGGCTCGCGAGTCAATCTCAATTTGCGGGAGGCGCACGGATACACGTACGGCGCTTCCTCATACTTCGATTGGCGAAAGGACGCAGGGCCGTTCGTAATTTCGACCGCGGTCGCCACCGATGTGACAGCCGCCGCGCTCACGGAGATACTTGTTGAGGTCGAGAGGATTCGCAGGTCGGCGGTTGATCCTCTCGAACTGTCGCTCGCGAAGGACTACCTCATCGGCGTTTTTCCGATCAGGTACGAAACAACGGCCGCTGTTTCCGCGGCGCTCGCGAACGCGGTGATTTACGACCTGCCGCCCGACTACTACCAGACTTACCGGGCGAACATACAGGCAGTGACGGCAGAGCAGGTGCTGGACGTGTCGCGCCGGCATCTGCATCCGGATGCGCTGCAGACGTTGATCGTCGGGAATAGGTCGGCAATTCGAAAGTCAGTCGAAGCGCTGGGGTTGGGCGTGCTCGAAGCTGCTGACCGCGTGCCCGTATGAGCGCGGGTGGAAACGAAATCTCCCCAAGGATCAGCTCGAGGCGAGCGTATTCGGGGAAGGTCATCTCGTTGGACGTGGATACGGTTCGATTTCCCGACGGATCAGTTGGCGAGCTGGAGATGATACGGCATCCTGGCGCGAGCGCGGTCGTACCCTTCATCGACGACCCCGAGTCGGACGACCCGCGGCTGCTTCTCATCCGGCAGTACAGATATGCCGCCGATTCGTATCTGCTTGAGATTCCCGCCGGAAGGCTGGAACCGAACGAGACGCCCGAAGTGTGTGCGTCGAGGGAGCTCGAGGAAGAGACAGGAAAAAAGGCGCGCCACCTCCGGAAGGTATTCGAGCTCTACACCACGCCTGGCTTCACCGACGAGAAGATTCATCTATTCCTGGCGTGGGATCTCGCGCCGGGGAGGCTCGCGCGGGAGCGCGACGAATTCATGGATGAGGTCTCCGTCCGCCTCTCCCAAGCCCTGAGAATGATCGAGTCGGGGGAGATTTCCGATGCGAAGACGGCGCTCGGGATACTCTTTGCCGCCAGAGAGAAAAGGGCGGGCTAACCATCCCGGGTTGTTGCGTGTCTAATCAGATAGACGCGCCGATTTGTCATGCACAGTGGACACGGCGAGGCAAAAAGGGGACACGCCGAGTTTCGCACGACTGTCGTAACCCTTTGTGAAATAGCCAGTTAGCCGATTTGCCCGCCGGGCACAGGCTGTGCATTGGTTAACGCGTCAACAAGTTCCTTGCAGGAGGGCTGCGCAACCGCCGCAGCCAATCCTCACCCTCTTCGGGAAAGGCACATGGCGCAGACAGCTCGTAAGCAGATGGCCGCGATGGCGGGGTACACCGTCAAGGATCGGCTTCGTTCGATGGACGACTCGGCGATCGTGACCGCCTTTCTGGCGGGAGAGGAGCGCGCATTTACCGAGCTGGTGGAGCGGTACCAAACCCGGCTCCTCAATTTCATCTATCGCACGATTGGAGACAGAGAGAAGGCGGAGGACCTGGTGCAGGAGGTCTTCATTCGCGTCTATCGTCACCTGCATCGATTTGACAGGTCCAAGAAGTTCTCGACCTGGGCATATACGATCGCGTCCAACCTCGCTAAGAACGAGTTACGCAACCGTTCTCGTAATCCGCTCGTGCTCTTTCAGACGGTGCAAGGGAACAATCCGGACGATGATCGTCCCGTCGAATTCGAGGATCCGGCGTCCCGTCCAGACGACATGTATCATCGCCGGCACCTGCAGCAGATTGTCGAGGAAACCGTCGCAAAGCTGCCAGAGCATCACCGCAACGTCTTCATTCTTCGCGAATTGGAAGGAAAGTCGTACGAGGAAATAGCGGAGATAACCGATTGCAACCTGGGCACGGTCAAGTCACGCCTGAACCGGGCACGGAACTCTTTCGCCGAGATCATCGCTCCGTTCGTAGATTAGCGGGTCGGCAGGGGAACTTGGGTATCGCTCGTGGGTACCCTACCCGTGCCCCAACCCCAGGTCATGTACTGTCGAGAATTCAAGGAAAAGCACGTTGCGTTAGTAGATGATACGCTAGCCGGCGTGGAGCTTGTGGAGATGCAGCGCCACTTGAGCGAGTGCAGGGAATGCGCGGAGCGAGATGCGCGTATCCGTCGCGCGCTGCTTCTTGTACACAACCTTCCGACCATCGAAGTGTCGGAGGGTTTCTCTTCGCGACTCAGCGCAAGACTGGCGGAATCGCGGGCAGTGCCGGTTGGCGCTGGAATGATTCGCGGAAGGATCACAGCGATCGCGACGCTGGCTGCTGCGGCGATGATTGGCTACATCGCGATCACGCTGCACAAGGTCGAGCAACCTCGTGACCTGAGGATGTCGCCGGTAGTTGCATCGGTTCCGGGATCGGAGATCGCCCCGATTGCGTCTCCATCGCCCACGATCATTGCGTCGGCGCCCGCCGGGCTGGCCATTTGGCCGGCGGCCCTCCTCGCCGAGCAAGCTCCAGTGCATTTCGCTCACGCGCGCTTCGCAAACGCAAGCCTCTCGCGCTGACGGAGACAGCGAGGCCTGGAGCCCTATATTTCGGGGTGTCCAAAGTCGCCCTGCAAACCGTACGAGACGCGATCAAACGAGGCTCATTCGAGCCGGCGTATTACGTATATGGTGAAGACGACTTTCAAAAGGAAGATGCGGTAAGGCAGCTTCAGCTGGCCGCGCTCGACCCGGCGACACGGGACTTCAATCTCGAGACGAGACGCGCCGCAGATCTCGACGCGGGAACCCTGTCCACGCTGTTGTCCACTCCTCCGATGATGGCGGAGCGGCGGGTAGTCGTGATTCGCGATGTGGGCGGACTGAAGAAGGATTCGCGGCGGATCCTCGACGCGTATCTCGTAAAACCATCTCTCGACCTTCTGCTGCTTCTGACGTCGCCGTCAACCGCGAAGCAGGATGACGCGCTGTCGAGCTCGGCTACCGCGCTCAGGTTCGACGAGCTGACGGGAGACCGGCTACCGAAATGGATTTCTCACACGGCCAAAACCTCATACGATTTCGAGATCACACCAGGGGCGATCGAACTTCTGCAGGCCTCCGTGGGAAATGACTTGTATCAACTCTCCACGGAGCTGGACAAGCTGGCGAGCTTCTCGGGTGGCGGAGCGATTGACGCGTCCGCAATAGCGGCGATTGTCGGCGTAACGCCGGGTGAAACGATCATCGATTTTCTGGATGCCCTGAGCGACAGAGACCTTTCGCGGGCGCTGCCGTTGGTGCCGCTGATACTGTCCCAGCCCAAGACGACCGGCGTTTCGGTTGTTATGGCGCTTTCGACACAAATGCTGGCGATCGCCTGGGGGCAAGCGCGGCTGGCCGAGGGATCGTCGAGAGGGGCGCTGGCTAAGGAGTATTTCGACATGCTGAAAAAGACGGGTGCATTCCCCGGGCGTCCGTGGGGATCGGCTTCAACGGCGTGGACAAAAGCGGCCGGCAGTTGGAAGGCCGCGGAGATTCAGCGAGTTCTCGAAGTGCTGCTCGACGCCGATGTCGCGCTGAAGGAAAGCCGGATTTCGAGCGAGGAACAGCTTATCAGCAGCGTGGTGCTGGCAATCTGCGCCGCAGATCGAGCCGGCGCGGCGGCTTGAACACCACCCGATGAATCGCGCCGCCGCATGTGTCTTGGTGTTGTTGACAATTTCCCGTGTCTCCGCGGCGCAATCGGTCTCGACGGCCGTTTCACGATCGCCGGCGCTTGCGGAAGCGGCGCGGCTGGGCAATTCCGGACGGACAGCAGAAGCGCGGGCTCTGGTCGACTCACTGATGAGAGTCGCTCCCCCTGAGGCATCCGATCTCGACGAGATTCGATTCTTGCGCGCGACACTCGCGCCAAGCGTGCTCGACGCCACATTCGATTACGAAAGGATCATTGCCGATCCTTCGTCGGAGCGCAGAAGGGAGAGTCTGCTTCGAGTCGCTCAACGCGCGATTATCGCGGGAGAGAGCACCCGGGCACTGAACTATTTGCGAACGCTGGCGCGGGACTATCCCGACGACGCCAGTCTTGCCACCGCACTTTATTGGAAGGCCGCAGTCCTGTTCGATTCGCACGACGGAAGCGCGGCCTGCGACGCGAATCGCGAAGCGCGATCGCACGCGCAGATATCGTCACCGGGGATGCTGGCCACGATTGATGCTCAGGGGTCCGCGTCTTGTCCGCGCACTGCGCCGATAGTGATAGCACAAATGGACAGCTCTCCTCGGCGTCCGATCGCGGTCGCGGGGAAACCGATACCAAACGCCGGAACTCCCGTCACGCTCTACGCCGTTCAAGTAGCCGCATTTCCAACGAGAAGCGATGCGGAGGAAATGGCAGCCCGTCTCACCAGGCGCGGTCTCGACGCTCACGCCGACGGAACACAATGGCCGTTTCGCGTGCGCGTTGGACACTATGGGAGCTACGCCGAGGCCGCAGCAGAATTGAGAAAACTGAAGGCACAGAAGATGGCCGGCTTCGTAACGCAGCTCGAGCAATGAGCCCTCGCGCAGAAACTACGCCGCTGATGCAGCAGTACCGTGAGATAAAATCGCGGCACCAGGACGCGATCCTGTTTTTCCGGATGGGCGAGTTCTACGAGATGTTCTACGAAGATGCTGAGCTCGCGTCACGCGCGCTGGGACTGACGCTGACCTCGAGGAACAACGGAGGCGCGAGCGAAGTGCCGCTCGCCGGGGTGCCGGTCAAGGCGGCGGGAGAGTATCTGCGACGCCTCATCGCGCAGGGCTATCGCGTATCTATCTGCGAGCAGACGGAAGATCCAAAGGCGGCAAAAGGGATCGTGAGGCGCGAAGTCGTCGAGACGATCACACCCGGTGCGGCGTTCGCGGACGACCTATTGAATGGCGCGAACAACAATTTCCTCTGCGCCGTTCGCAGGCAGGGAGACAAGTTTGGAATCGCGGCGATCGACATCAGCACCGGAGAGTTCCGTCTAACGACGGCGGAGAGCGCCGATGCCGAGGCGGTGATGTCCCGATTTTCCCCACGTGAAGTGATAGTCGAGGCGAACACAACTCTCGACGGAATCGCTCCCGTTACCGACCAGGGAGAGGGACCGCTTCTGACGCCGCGAGAAGCGTGGCATTTCGATCCGGAGCTCAGCGCGGAGAAACTTCGCCGCCGTTTTGATGTCAATTCGATCGAAGTGTTTGGTATCGGAGCCGAAGACAGCATCGCGCTCGGCGCGGCCGGGGCGTTGCTTACGTATCTCGACGAGCTTCAGCCCGGCGGGACGCCGCATCTTTCCCGACCACTTATCGATCGGGCCGGCAATTACATGCCGCTCGACGAAATGACGCGGCGAAATCTCGAGCTGGTGGAATCACTGCGGGGCGGTGGAACGACCGGGACGCTCATCGGCGTTCTTGACCGGACGCTGACTCCGATGGGCGCGCGGCTGCTTCGGCAACGACTGTTGTCCCCGCTCACGGAAATCGTATTGATCGAGGCGCGGCTCGATGGAGTCGAGTCGCTGGCTGATGATCTAGCTCGCGCGCGGCTTCGCGAGGAGCTCGACGGGGTGCGCGACGTGGAGCGATTGGCGGGGAAGGCGGCTGCGGGCCGGATCTCGCCGCGCGAACTGGGCGCGCTGCGTGAATCCATTGCCCGGCTGCCGCGCGTGGGCGATGCGCTGTCTCGCGCGGCGGAGACGGCGGGCGAACTAGCGGCGCTGAAAAACATTCTCGACCGCTGGGAGAACTGTGGCGAGTTGTGCGGCGAGCTTACATCGCTGCTAGTAGACCGGCCGCCAGTTACAATCGGCGAGGAGCCGAGCATCCGAGCCGGAGTCGATCCGCAGCTCGACGAATGGCGCGCGTTACGGGACGGTGGACGCGACGGCATCGCTCGCATCCAGACAGACGAGCGAGAGCGAACGGGAATCAGCTCACTGAAGATCGGCTTTAACAAAGTGTTCGGGTACTTCATTGAAGTATCCAACAGCAACAAGCATCTTGTTCCCGCTGACTACCAGCGGCGCCAGACCCTGGCCGGCGCGGAGCGGTATGTCACCCCCGCACTAAAAGAGTTCGAAGAGAGCGTACTTTCAGCGGCGGAGACGATTGAAGCGCGAGAGCGCGAGCTGGTTGAAAAGCTCCGCACACGCGTTGCGCAGCAGACGGAGCGCCTCCAGAGCGCGTCGCAAGCGGTCGCCGAACTCGATGTTCTGTCTACGCTGGCGGAATCCGCTTCGCGGGAGGGATATGTGAGGCCGCGGCTCACCGCAGGGTTTGAGCTGCGGATAAGAGCGGGGCGCCATCCAGTGGTCGAGAGGATGATGCCGCGTGAGCGATTCATTCCGAACGACGTCGAGCTCGATGAGGCGGGGCGAATAATCATTCTCACCGGCCCGAACATGGCGGGCAAGTCCACAATCCTGCGCCAGATCGGGCTGATCGTCCTGATGGCGCAGGCCGGAAGCTTTGTGCCTGCGGAATCGGCGCTGATCGGAATTGTAGACAGGCTGTTCACGCGCGTGGGAGCGAGCGACAATCTGGTGCGCGGCCAGTCGACTTTCATGGTGGAAATGGCGGAGACGAGCGCAATCCTGCACTCTGCGAGCTCGCGCAGCCTCGTCCTTCTCGATGAGATCGGGCGCGGAACCTCGACGTATGACGGCATCTCCATCGCGTGGGCGGTGACCGAGCACCTGCACGACACAATCGGATGCAAGACAGTATTCGCGACGCATTATCACGAGCTGACGCAGCTGGAAGGGTTATTAGTAGCAGTGCGCAACTATAACGTGCAGGTGCGGGAAGTGGACGACAGGATTCTATTCCTTCACAAGCTGGAGCGCGGCGGCGCGGACCGTTCTTATGGAATCGAAGTTGGCCGGCTGGCCGGACTTCCTACCGCGGTGCTTGCCCGCGCGAAGGAGCTGCTCCAACGGCTGGAGGCGGAGCAGCTTGCGGCGCCAATCCCAATGCCGGCGCAGCCGGGCGGCCAGCAGCTTGCACTTTTCGGAGTCAGAAACCCGATGCTCGATGAAATCGCGTTAATGAACCCCGATGAGATGACGCCGCTGCAGGCGTTGGAGCGCCTTGCCAAACTCGTCCACCGAGCGAGGCTCGGGTAGATTTCCGCCATGATGCCGAATAAGGCCCTTCTGCTCATTTGCGTTCTCGCGGCTTCAGCCGCGTGCGGCGGGAGTGGCGAACAGGGTGGATCCTTTCAAACTGTCGGACGCCAGCCTGACGTGGCGCCGGTGATGCTCAACAAGGAGCTGCCGTTCAGATATCCGCCGGCGCTGTTTGCCCAAAAGGTTCAGGGAAACGTGACGCTGCGGATTTACATCGACAGGAATGGTCAGATTGTTCCGGACTCCACCCACGTAGCAGAGACTTCGGGGTTCAGCGCTCTCGACTCGGCGGCGGTGAAGGGGTCGCGCGAGCTAAAGTTCGAGCCGGCGAAGACGGGAGGTCAGGCGGTTCCGGTGTCCATTCTGCTCCCGGTCTTTTTCAGATATCCGGGGGCGGCTCCACTTCCCGGGGATTCGATCCTGCAGAGAACGCAATCTGTGTCGAGCACGGCTTCGGCAGTGAGCCAGAAACCTCCGCCGTCTGTGGACACGCCGAAGAAAGCGGCTGCCGCACCGGCGAAGAAGCCGGTAAAGAAGACAGTGAAATCGACCAAGAAAAAAAGGCGGAGATAGGTGAGCGTAGAGC
>JALYYD010000021.1 GCA_030946775.1 Gemmatimonadota bacterium | reverse complement strand
CCTCCGAGGCGCACGATGCTCGTGCCAAGTTTTGTGGCGATGTAGATGTTGCCGTCCGTACCCCAGTTCCCGCCGCTCTGTCCGACGACGGAGTCGGTGATCGTGATTGGAGCGCCGCCCTGGAGGGAAATGGTTTTCAAGGCGTATTCTGCGGTAGAGTAGCCGACGGTTTTTCCGTCGGGTGAGAAGAAGGGCGCGCGTGCACCCTCAGTCCCCGGAAGAGGAGTAGCGGTGAGCTCGTTTCGCCGCCGGACGAAGAGCTTTGCATCGGTCCCGCCGGCGAAGACGAGTGTCATTCCGTCGGGGGAGAGCGCTATGCGCGAGCCGAATCCGTTTAGTGCCTGCGATGAATCAAAGGGCAGGACGTAGCGAACGGTCTGGCGTTGCGGCTGCGGTCTCATCCATCCCCAGAGCGCGAGAGCCGACGCGACAAGCGCGACCGCGATTGCGGGGATACCGATACGGTGGGCGATGACGTCAATCGTTCTCCGGCCGTGGCCCGAACGTGGCGCGTCGCGCGTTGATTGCGTGTATGCGGTCGCCGCGGTGGTGAGGGCGGTGGCGAATTCCGCCGCGGTGGCAAACCGATCGGCAGGAAGTTTCGCGAGCGCGATCATCACCGCGTTCTCGACCGTCTCGGGAACAGTGTCGCGTACGGCGACGATCGGCGTCGGCCGCTGCGTCATTATCTTGGAGACGATCGCCTGAACATTGCTCCCTGTGAACGGCGGATCGCCGGTGAGCATCTCGTATGTGACTGCGCCGAGGGAGTAGATGTCGGACCGCGCATCAACAGCGCGCTCGCCCATCGCCTGCTCGGGACTCATATACTGTGGAGTACCGAGAGAAAGTCCGGTCTGCGTCATCCGCGAGCCCCCGGCGGCGCTCACTGCGAGCGCGATTCCAAAATCGCCGACGATCGCCTGCCCATCGTGAAGAAGGATGTTCTCGGGCTTGATGTCGCGGTGAATGACGCCGTGGCGATGAGCGTAGTCCAGCGCGCTTGCGACCTCCTTGGCGATGCGGACCGACTCGGCGATCGAGAGCTGGCCTTCGCGCTCGATTCTCAGGCGCAGCGACTCGCCGGTCACGACGGGCATTGCATAGTAGAGCAGTCCGTCAGCTTCGCCCGAGTCGAGGAGCGGGAGAATGTGCGGGTGCTGAAGCTTGGCGGTGGTTTTTATTTCCGAAAGAAATCTCTCGCTTCCGAGCGCCGCGCCGAGATCGGGATGCAGAACCTTTATCGCGACGTCACGGTCGTGCTTGACGTCCCGGGCGATGTAAACGGTCGCCATTCCGCCGGCGCCGATTTCCTTTTCGACATCGTAGCGGCCCGAGAGCGCGGCGCGGAGGCGGTCCAGAGCGGCGGTCATTTCTTGAACTTTGACCTCAGCTCGTCGAACCAGTTGTCGACGACGATAATCCGGTCGATGGCATTCGTCCCCACAGGGCCAATCATCAGGAAGCGCTTGTCATCCGTCGAAACATCATATGAAGTGTGGCTCGAGGAAGTGGAGAAGCGCGTTCCGCGAAAGAGCATCTTGGTGAGTCGGACGGAGAATGTGGGAGACGTGCTCACCTCGGCAGTCATCATGTTTCCAGCGACGTCACGGAAAAACAATTCCTTGCCGCTGTGCGACCAGAGTGGCTCGAGACCGCCGGTCGCACTCACAGTCCATTTTGCCGCCTGCGTATTGGGAAATGGTACGACGTAAATGTCCGTCCGTCCCGTCTCGTTAGAGGAATAAGCGAGAAATCTGTCGTCAGGCGAAAGAGTTGGGGCAAGCTCCAGCGCGGAGGGGCTGGTGGCTATGGGAATGGGAGCCGTGTCCACGCCGGGACGGATCGCGAAGATGTCGCCCACGCCAATTCCGCTCGTGTTGGTACGGAAGACGAGCCACTTCCCGTCGTGAGACCAGCGAGACTCGGCCATCAACCTGGGGCCGTGAAGCTGCACCACCTCTTGCGCGCTTCCGTCGGCACGCTTTGTCATCAACTCGTTGCCGCCACCGAAATACGTGACCGATTTACCGTCAGGCGTCCACGCGGGATACTCGTTGTTACGGTTGCTGAAGGTGAGCTTCAGCTCGGGACCACGGTCGAGCTGTTTGACCCAGATGTCGCTCCGTATTCCATCGAACTTGGTGAAGGCAACGCGGTTTCCATCGGGAGACAGCGATGGAGATCCGATGAATCCCCGCCAAACAGAGTCGACAACCTTCTCCTTGCCGTCGCGGGAAACCCACACTGGCCGGAGGTTGCTGATCGCTCCGCCGCCGACGTAGACGAGCGTTCCATTTCGCGACACGGCGAGATCGGTCGCTCCGATCGTTCCAACTCTCAGGTCCTGTGCGATGGCAACCGGCTCTCCCGTGAGCCGCATCTTGTTCTGGTCGAATGGTGCCGCCATCAGCGTCCCGTTCTCGGTGACATAGAGAAGGTGGCCTGACGGGGAGTATCGGCCGCCGAGCGCGCTTACGAGAACGGTGTGCTTGTGCGTGGCGAAATCGACGACAGCGATGGCGGTCCCGCTTTTTCCTTTCCCGCCGTAGTAAATGGTGAAGATTGCGCCTTTCCCGTTCGGAAGCACGTCCGGGAGCCGGTGAGCGACCTCGCCGCCCACGGTATCGAGCACGGTCACGGAAACAGCGGGCGCTCCCGGCGCGGGGGCAAGCCGGATAATCCGGTTGTTGTCCTTGGTGGGGAGGTAGATGAATCCGTCAGTGCCCCAGCTGGAGCCGGCCCGGCCGACGATGGAATCATTCAGCGTGATCGGAGGTCCGCCCCTAGTGGAAACGACTCTTAGCACATAGGACGCTGTCGTGAAGCCGACCTGATTTCCGTCAGGGGAGAAAAATGGCGCAACCGCGCCCTCTGTGCCTGGAAGAGGAGTAGCGGACAACTCGTCACGACGACGAAGGTAAAGTTTGCTATCGGGACCACCAGTGAAAACGAGCGTCGAACCGTCGGGAGAGAGCGCAATGCGGCTCCAGCCTCCGGTTAGCGCCTGAGTGGAGTCGAGGGAAATCTCATTCCTGATTACCTGTTTCGGCGGTCCCGGTCGCAGCCATCCCCAGAGCGCGAGCGCGCTCGCGACGAGCGCAATCGCAACCACCGGCAGAAAGGCGCGCTGAGCGACGAGATCGACCCGCCGGCGGCCGGGTCCGCTGCGCTGAATGGTGGTGGATCTCGCGAACGACCCTGTGTTATCCGAAAGTGCCTTCGAGAATTCGTCGGCGGTGGCGAAGCGGTCGGCGGGGAGCTTCGACAATCCAACTGTGACAGCATCTTCGACGGATAGGGGAACCGTCTCGCGGAGCAGCGACATCGCGGTCGGCTTCTCCGTCATGATCTTCGCGACGATCGCCTGCACGCTGGACCCGGCGAAGGGCGGATCGCCGGTGATCATCTCGTAGGTGACCGCGGCGAGAGAGTAGATGTCGCTGCGGGCATCGATCGTTCTCTCGCCCATCGCCTGCTCGGGGCTCATATACTGCGGAGTCCCGAGCGAAAGCCCCGTTTGCGTGAGACGCCCGCCGCCGGCGGCAGTGACCGCGAGAGCGATTCCGAAATCCGCGACGAGCGCCTGCTTGTCGTGGATGAGAATGTTTTCCGGTTTGATGTCGCGGTGGATGACGCCCTGGCGGTGCGCGTAATCGAGAGCGCTAGCGACTTCCTTGGCGAATCTGATTGCTTCGTTGATGGGGAGCTGCCGCTCGCGGTCGATGCGTTGCCTCAGCGATTCGCCGACGACGAAGGGCATTACATAGTAGAGCAGCGAATCGGCTTCTCCAGAATCGAGAAGCGGGAGTATGTGCGGATGCTGGAGCTTGGCGGTGGTCTTGATCTCGGAGAGGAATCTTTCGCCGCCGAGCGCCGCTCCGAGGTCGGGGTGCAGGACCTTGATCGCGACATCGCGATCGTGCTTGAGGTCGTGGCCGAGGAAGACGGTGGCCATTCCGCCGGCGCCGATCTCCTTCTCGATTTCGTAGCGGCCGGCGAGTGCGGCGCGGAGGCGGTCGAGGGTGGTCGCCATTGGGTGCCCAAAAAATAGGGGTGAAGGGGGAATCCGCCAATCGTTCGTTTCTAGGGGCGGGCAGGTGCCTAACGGCAACCGAGGACTACACGGGTAAGAGTGGCCAGTGGCACAGCTGAGAGGCTCGAGCGTGGGACGGTATCGGAAACCCCGTGAGCAATTATGGCGAGAGCCTAGATGGTGCGATCTCGTGCCTCGCTCGGCGCAAGCGACGGGGCTTCCGACATCGTCTCAATCTCGAGCCTCTAGACTACGCTACTGATTTCTCCTACCCGCGTAGTCCTCAGTTGCAGTTGTCGGAGGCGAGGATCGCGAGATGCCGGCCGCCAGAGTCGCTATTTTGAGACAATGAGGATCAAGCGAAGAGAGGGCGATCTCCCCAAGCGATCGTTATGGACGCGGATAAAGGATGTCGCGCTTACCGATGTGACGGTTTTCGTCCCCGGGCGGGCGGGGTCCATTCAGGGCTCGCTCGACTCGCTCGAAGAAATCCTCCTCGACGCCGACTTCGGCGTTGCCACCACGCTCGCCCTTACCGCCGAGGTCGAGGCGCAGGCGAAGCGCGGATTCGTGAAGACGCAGGACGACTTTCTCGCCGCGCTGCGCAACGGGATCGAAGCGGCGCTCAGGAAGGGGAAGAGCGATACGAAGCTGCATCTCGACGGCGCGAAGCCGGCGGTGATTCTCGTCATTGGAGTGAACGGGGCGGGGAAGACGACGTTCATCGGCAAGCTTGCGTCAGCGCTGCGTCAGGACGGAAAGAAAGTGATGCTGGGTGCGGCGGATACCTTTCGCGCCGGCGCGATCGATCAGCTAAAGCGCTGGTCGGAGCGAACGGGCGCCGATTTTGTCGGAGGCGCACCGGGGAGTGATCCGGCATCGGTCGCGTTCGACGCCGTTGACGCGGCCGTGTCGCGCGGCGCGGACGTCGTCATCGTGGACACTGCGGGCCGGCTGCACACCAGCGATTCGCTGATGGAAGAGCTGAAGAAGATCAACCGCGTCATCGCCAAGCGGCTCCCCGGCGCGCCGCACGAGACGCTGCTAGTCCTCGATGGAACGATCGGACAGAACGCGGTGCAGCAGGCGAAGACTTTCGCGGCGGCGGTTCCGGTGACGGGACTCGTCGTGACGAAAGTTGACGGCACCGCGCGCGGGGGGATCGTGCTCGCGGTTCACGAAGCGATAGATGTGCCGGTGAAGTTCATCGGCACCGGGGAGCAGGCGGGAGATCTGGCTGAGTTCGATGCGGGGGATTTTGCGGCGGATGTACTGGGAGCGGAGTAACTGCAACGGCAACGGCAACAGAACGCGTGCCCAGTGCTCAGGTAGGCAGCTCATAGCTCGTCAGTCAACTACTCCGTGACTTCACGGTTGTGCGGCCGGAAAAATCCAACAGGAAGTCCACCCCCGTAGGCACCTCCCAGCTTCTAGCTGTGCAGCTCAGCACTGGGCACGCGTTCAGTTGCCGTTGCAGTTCAACAGGTCCTCTTTATCGTAATTTCCCTACCGTGACCCCGCCCCCCCCGCCGACGAACAAGCTGTACCTCGAAATGCCCATCAACTACTTGAAGGGCGTCGGGCCCGCGCGCGCCGAGCTGTTCCGGAAGATGGGGATAATGACCGTGCGCGATCTGCTCTGGCACATCCCGCATCGGTACGAGGATGCGACGACTGTCGCGCCGATCTCGTCGCTGCGGCCGGGAATGGAAGCGACTGTGATCGGCGAAGTGATTTCCAAAGGCGTGATCCCGACGCGCAAAGGTCTGAGAATCTTCCAGGCGGTGCTGCGCGACGATTCGGGAATCATCGAGGCGAGCTGGCCCGGCCAGCCGTACCTCGACCGCTCCATCAACAAGGGCGACGTGATGCTCGCCGCCGGTCCGGTTCGATTTTATCACGGGCGGCAGCTCGTCCCGCGAGAGTTCGTCCAGCTGGGAAAGGACGACACCGGAATGCGCGAGGGAAAAGTTCTCTCCGTTTATTCCGCCACCGAAGGGCTTTCGTTCAAAGTCATTCGCGGAATCATCGACACGCATCTCGATTCGCTGCTCCCGCTCGCGAGCGAGTATCTCCCGCCGGAGATCCTCAAGCTCGCCGGCGTTCCGCCGCTGCGCGAATCGCTGCGGATGCTGCACCGCCCGAAGACGATCGCCGAAGGACTGACTGGCCGCGAACGGCTCGCATACGAGGAGATGCTGTTCATGCAGATCCTCCATCGCAAGGCGAACGCGCTCAAGCGCCTGCGGCGGAAGGGAATCGTCTTCACCAACAAGCGCCAGCTGACGACGAAGTTGAAGTCGGCGCTCCCGTTCACGCTCACCGACGCGCAGACGGCCGCGATCCGCGAGATCGTCGCCGATATGGTGACCGACCGCAGAATGCACCGCCTCCTCCAGGGCGACGTCGGGAGCGGTAAGACGATTGTCGCGCTTTTCGCGGCGCTGCTGGCGATGGAGAACGGATACCAGGCGGCATTCATGGCGCCGACAGAGCTGCTGGCCGAACAGCATTTCAGAACGTTCACACGCCTGCTGGCGCCGCTGGAGATTCAGCCGGTTCTCGTCACCGGCTCGATGAATTCGCGCGACAGAAAGAAAGCGGCCGAGAAGATGGCTGCGAATGCGCCGCTGCTCGTCATCGGCACGCACGCGCTGATCGAGCAAAGCGCGGAATTCGGGAAGCTCGGTTTTATTGTCATAGACGAGCAGCACCGGTTCGGCGTCGAGCAGCGAGCGAAGATCGGCCGCAAGGGAGATTCACCCGACGTGCTGCTGATGAGCGCGACGCCGATTCCGCGCTCGCTCGCGCTCACCGCGTATGGCGATCTCGACGTCAGCACGCTCGACGAGCGCCCCGCCGGCCGCCAGCCGATCACGACTGTGCTGCGCCCTGAGTCCGCGCGAGACCGCGTGCTGCAGTTTGTCGACAAGGAAGTGGAGAAGGGGAGACAGGCGTACATCGTCTATCCGGTCATCGAGGAATCGGAAAAGCTCGATCTCAAGGCGGCGACGACGATGTACGAAGAGCTGAGGAAGGGAATATTCTCGCAACGCAGAGTGGCGCTGCTGCACGGCCGCATCGGCGCCGAAGAGCGCGAGGAGACGATGCGAAAATTCCGCGACGGGGAGATAGATATTCTCGTAGCAACGACCGTGATCGAAGTCGGCATTGACGTCCACAACGCGACGGTGATGTTGATCGAACATCCGGAGCGATTCGGTTTGTCGCAGCTCCATCAATTGCGCGGCAGAGTCGGGCGCGGCGCAGAAGCGTCGTTCTGCATCCTGCTCGGCAACGTCGGAGACGAAGCGTTTCAGCGGCTGCAGATTCTCGTGGACACGGAGGACGGATTCGAGATCGCGCGCGCCGATCTCCGCCTGCGCGGGATGGGAAATCTGTTCGGCCAGGAGCAGAGCGGGGATCCGGCGTTCAAGATCGCAGATCCGGTGCGGGATGAGGAGCTCGGCGTCCGCGCGCGAGCCGCCGCTGAAAGACTTCTTGCTGAAGATCCCGAGCTGGCGTCGAAACCGAACGTCGGGATCAGGAAGGTTTTGGCGTCGCGGTACGCCCGGGCTCTTGAGCTGTTCAGGGTTGGTTAACTGCCACTGAAGACAACCGGTGGGCGGCTGCGGGCCGAGCCGGCTGACGGCTGCGGGCCGGTCGGGTGATCGAAGGGTTGCGCGTGTGACGTGGAGGGCGCATTATTTGTATACAATAGCGCACCTTTCGGAGGCTGAATGAAACGGCTCGCGATCCTCGTAGCACTCGTGGCCTGTACAAATCCGTCGCTCTCCAGAACTGCGCCCGTCGGTCCGGGTATTGAAATCCCCGGCGCACATCTCGACGATGTTCGCGATGCCGTCGTCTCTCAGATGACTTCCAAGGGCTTTTCGGTACTGACCGCTGATGAGAACCGCATCGTCGGCGAGCAGCCGATAAGATCCGACTGGTCGGGGAATTTCTATTCGCACCGCGAGTATTTCATTTGGGAGCAGAAGGAGGGGGTGACGATCATCGCCTCAGCTGGCTTTCTGGACAAAACCCCCGCTGCATTACGTCGCTACAGCCAGCAGCGCGAAGTCGCGATGCTAGGAGCCCAGCGCGACCTGAGCGCCGACCTCGCTGCGATCAAAGCGCAGTTCACTCACTAGCGGCAGTCGCGCGTCAGAAGAGCCCGCAGCCCACGGCCGGCTAGGCCCACAGCCGCCCGCCGGTAGGCTTCGGTTTGTAGTTAACTAAGCCTTGGGATTGGCGAGCCGCTTCTTGATCCTGTCCAGCTCCGCGTTCAGCTTCGCCAGCTGATCGCGCAGCGATGCGATCTCCTCGTCGCGGGATTTCATCGCGTCCTTGTCCGGCGTCGCCGTCGTAACCGTTGTCGCTTGCGCGGGGCTCGTCGTCGTCAGCTTCAGCGACTGCGCCAGCGCTGCCGTCCTGCGCAGCACCTTCGCCACCGACGTGTGCCAGATCGCCGAGTCGCTGGCGAGATAAACATCGAAGCTGCTGATCCCGGCGGAGAGCGATCCGTTCCTGTTGCTCGGATCCACCTTGAACAACCCCCGCCAGAAAATCGCCTCCGTTGACTCGTGCTTCCCGGGATGGAGGGCGATGAAGTCGGCGAGCACTCTGTCTGCAGCGTCGTACTTGCCGCTGTCGGCCGCCTGACGCGCGGTCGCCAGCGCTTTGTCCCAATCGTCGCGAACGGTCGGCGCCGAATGCTGGATGTGTGCGCACCCCGCTGAGAACAGCGCGATGAAGAGCAGCGATGCGCGCTTCACGCTCCGCCTCCGATGTGGTCGCTCTTTCTCCTGATGCCGCTGATTCTCACCGGCAGCTTGACGGTGAACGTCGTTCCGTTGCCCAACTCGCTCTCCGCGGAAATGGTGCCCCCGTGCGCCTCGACGATTTCTCTAGCAATCGCCAGGCCGAGTCCGGTTCCCTTGGCCGCCGCCTGCGCCTGATTGTCCGCCTGGAAGAACTTGTCGAAGATGCGCGGGAGCTGCTCCGGCTCGATTCCGACGCCAGTGTCCTGGACGGCGATGGTCACCTGGTCGCCGCCGTCGGTGACGAAAAGGCTCACCGATCCTTCGCGCGGCGTGAACTTGAACGCGTTCGAGAGAAGGTTGCCAAGCACCTCGTTGACGCGGTCCTCGTCCCAGAAAACCTGCTCGGGCAGATCGTCGCCGTGGCGGATGTTGAAGGCGATGCTGCGCTGGTTCGCGAGGACGCTGAACGACTCCTCGAGATTAGTCAGGTAGCGGCGAAGGTTGATCTCGCGCGGATCGAGCTTCCCTCCGCTCGCCTCGAACCTGCTGATGTCGAGCAGCCGCTTGATGAGGCGTGTCAGTGTGTTCGCCTGCTTCACCACCGTCTGGCAGATCTCACGCTGCTTCGGAGTGAGCTCGCCGTAAATATTCTCCTGCAGCAGCTCTAGATAACCAATGATAACGTTGATCGGAGTTTTGAGCTCGTGCGACGCCACTGAAATGAATTCCGCGCGGAGGCGGTTCAGCTCGGCGAGCTGCATCGCCATCGATTTATAACTGGCAGCGAGGCGGCCGAACTCATCGGCGCGAGTGGGGGAGATGCGGAGCTCGTACGATAGGTCGCTCTCCGCGACCGCCTTCATTCCGCGCTCAAGCTCGTACACCGGCCGGCTGATGGCTCGGAAGAGGAGGAACCCGAGGATGAACGCCAGAGCACCCGCGATGATGAACGCCGCGATGCCTAGCCGCTCGGCATTGCTCGTTGCGTCGGCCGCCTGTGAGACGCGTGCGCGGGTGGTTTCCCGGAGCGTCGCGCTGATTGTGTCGAGCGAG
>JALYYD010000018.1 GCA_030946775.1 Gemmatimonadota bacterium | reverse complement strand
AAGGCACGCGAATCATACTTCGCAGCCCCAGCTACGAAATTACCGCCGATTCCACGCTGCCGGTTTATCGCGCCGTCTCGAATTCGAATTATCCGCCGATCGTCGCCGTGTTCAATGTCGAGACGTTTGGTCCCGACAGCGCCCCTGTAATCGACGCAACGCGCCTCTATACCAGCAGTCTTCCCGAATTTTCCGGAAGCCGCGCATCGATTGACGATCGCCGCTCGTTCGTCGAAAATGCCGTTGCGTTCCCCGACAATATCGAGATAGAGGCGACACAAACTTACATCCCAGCCGCAAGTCGGGGCAACGGCGGCCAGCCGAATTCGGTCAGCGTGCTCGCACACTGGTCCATGATCCGCCTTCCCGAGCGCCCGATGATGCCCCGCATCTTCGACGACCGCGTCGGTTTTTTCTCCGTGAGCCACACCGATTTCGGAACCGCCGAGCATCGCGCCGCGCGCGTCAACCACATCACGCGCTATCGCCTCGAGAAGAAATATCCTTCCGCCGCAATGTCCGACCCGGTGAAGCCAATCGTGTACTACATCGATCCGGCCACGCCGGTGCAGTGGCGGCCGTGGATTCGCCGCGGAGTGGAAGAGTGGCAGAAGGCATTCGAGTCTGCCGGCTTCACCAACGCGATCGTCGCCCGCGATCCCCCTTCGGTCGCAGAGGATTCGGATTGGTCCGCAGAAGACGTGCGCTACAGCGTCGTGCGCTGGGTCGCGTCAACGATCGAGAACGCCTACGGTCCGCACGTTCACGATCCGCGCACCGGGGAGATTCTCAACGGATCGATCGCGATCTATCACAACATTCTCAATCAGGAGCGAACCTGGTACTTCACCCAGGTCGCGCCTCTCGATCCGCGCGCAGCTCATCTTCCGCTGCCGGATTCGCTGATGGGACGGCTGCTACAATCACTCGTCGCTCACGAGGTCGGCCACACGCTTGGTCTACAGCACAACTTCAAGGCGAGCGCGATGTATCCGGCAGATTCCGTTCGCAGCGCTTCGTGGGTGCACCGGATGGGATACACGCCGAGCATGATGGATTACGTGCGCTACAACTATGTCGCGCAGCCGGAAGACCACCTCGACGTGAACGACCTCGTTCCGTCCGTCGGCCCTTACGATGCCTTCGCCATCATGTGGGGTTACAAGCCGGTGCCGGGCGCGCGCACGCCCGAAGATGAAAGGCCCGCGCTCGATTCGTGGGCGAGGATGCAGGACTCCGTGCCGTGGTTCCGCTTCTCCACTTCGCGCAGTCAGGGCGCCGATTTCGGAGAGGAGACCGAAGCCGTCGGCGATGCCGACGCGGTGAAATCTACCGGCTATGGACTTCGCAACATCAGGCGGGTCGTGCCGATGCTCATTCCGGCCACCGAGCGCGCGACCGGAAACAACGACGATCTGGAATCCCTCTATTCGAGTCTTATCGATCAGTGGACGACCGAGCTCAATCACGTCACGAACATCGTCGGCGGCGCTCAGACTCGCGAGAAATACGCGACGCAGCCCGGAGTGCGGTTCGTGCCGCTGTCACGCGAGCGCCAGAAGGCGGCGGTGAACTTTCTCAACGAGAACGCTTTCCACACGCCCGCATACCTGCTCGATGAGCGAATCCTGCGGCGGCTCGAGCCTGAAGGAGCGCTCGAAAGAATTCGCAATGCCCAGTCGGATATCCTCGGGAATCTTCTCAACGTTTCGCGAATGGCGCGGCTGGTTGAGTACGAAGCACTCTCCTCACGACCCGGCGACACCTACTCGCTCGCCGAGATGCTTGGCGACGTGCGCCGGGGAATCTGGGGCGAGCTGGCGTCGGGAAGAGTGAGTGTCGATCCGTTCCGCAGAAATCTCCAGCGGGCGTACATCGACCAGATCGCAAACCGGCTCGCTCCTGCGCCGAACGCGAGCATGTTCGGAGTTCAAATTTTCCTCGGCCGGAGAGTGGGATCTGCCGACGCGCGTGCGCTGCTCCGCGGCCAGCTGATTGAGCTCGATGCGGAGCTCGCGAACGCACTGCCGCGCGCGGCCGATCGGGAAACACGATTCCATCTTCTCGACGCCCGCGACCAGATAGACAGGATTCTCCATCCAAACAGATAGACTCCGGCACGAGCGTTGCTCGTGACAATGGCGTCTTTCAACAGGATTACCCGCGATGTCGCAGGACAACAGCCCCAAAACACCGCCGCCATCCAAGCAGGCGGACGGCGATCAAGGAACACGATCGGGCAGGCCCAATTCGCAGGATCCGCCGTCTCACACCACGGAACACGAGAGCGGCTACGGCGGTAACGGCGGTGAACCAAAATCCGCCGGCGCGTAGGCGCGTCGCCGCTCCACTTTCCCGTGCAGTGAGAATCAATCCTTGAGCTTTCAAGCCGCGGGCATCCATCACGTCACGGGGATCGCCTCCGATCCGCAGCGGAACGTTGACTTCTACGCCGGAATTCTCGGACTGCGGCTGGTCAAGCGCACCGTCAATTTCGACGATCCCACAACGTACCATTTCTATTTCGGTGACAGTGCGGGCCATCCCGGTACGATTCTGACATTCTTTCCCTGGCCCGACACGCGCCGCGGTCGTCAGGGAACCGGTCAGGTTGCGGTGACGTCCTTCGCGATAGCTCCAAGCTCAATCGGATTCTGGATCGAGCGTTTCATCAACAAACGGGTCGAGTTCACGCCGCCGCAATCGCGCTATGATGACGAGCGCGTGATCGCCTTCAAGGATCACGACGGCTTTATGGCCGAGCTCGTCGCCCACCCTCTCGCCGAAAGCCGCCCCGGCTGGGATGGCTCCGGCGTCCCGGCGGAGCATTCCATTCGCGGACTCTTTTCAGCCACTCTCTGGCAGGATTCCTGTGAAGCCACTGGCGAACTCCTTATCCGCTCGCTTGGGTTTCGTCTCGTGCGCGAACAGGGCAGCGTCTTTCGCTATTCCGTCGGTGACGGCGGCCCGGGCGCCATCGTGGATCTTCGGTGCGTTCCCGGATTGTGGGGGGGAGTGATGGGCGCCGGAACGGTTCACCACATCGCCTTCCGCGCCAGGGAAGAAGAAGCACAGCTCGAAGCGCGCGCGCTGCTCACTTCCACCGGGATGAACGTCACCCCCGTCCTTGATCGCGACTATTTCAAGTCCATTTACTTCCGCGAGCCGAGCGGAGTATTGTTCGAGATCGCGACTGACCCGCCCGGGTTTACCGTGGACGAGCCGATCGGATCGCTCGGCGCCGCCCTCAAGCTCCCGTCGTGGCTGGAGCCGCGGCGATTCGAGATTGAAGCCCTGTTGCCGAACATTCAGCCGCCGCTGGAGCTGAAAGGTCCGAACGCGTGATGGCGCGGACCGATACGGGCAGAGTCACCTCACTGGGCTTCGTGCATCGGTTCGTTCCCGCGACCGATGCTTCATCGCGCGCCACCATCCTCCTCCTCCACGGAACCGGCGGCGATGAAAACGACTTGATCAGCTTCGGGCAGGCGATCGCCCCGGGTGCCGCGCTCCTCAGTGCCCGCGGAAACACGATGGAGAATGGCGCTCCGCGTTTTTTTCGGCGCATTGCCGAAGGCAAATTCGATCCCGCCGAAGTCCGCCATCGCGCGCTTGAGCTCGCCGCATTCATAAATGCCGCGGCAGCAGAATACGAACTCGATTCTGAATTGATCTTTGCGCTCGGGTACTCCAACGGCGCGAACATTGCCTCTTCCGTGATGCTGCTTGAGCCGGAGTTGCTTGCCGGCTCAATCCTCTTCCGCCCGATGATCGTGCTCGACCCCGAGGAGAAATCCGACCTTGCCGGACGCGCCGTTTTCATCGGAGCCGGACGGTTGGACACGATCGTTCCAGCCGATCAGCCGGAGCGCCTCGCCGGGATGCTTCGCGACAGGGGCGCGTCGGTCACCGTCTCCTGGCAGGTCAGCGGACACAACCTCACCCCTGCCGACATCGCCGCAGCCGCGCGTTGGTTTCAAATGCAATCGCTTGTCTGAGCAGCTAGCTTTTCACTGCTGCAACAAATCCTGAGACCCATATGGCCCCGCCGCAAAACTCCGCCACGCCAAGCGCTCCTTCAATGATCCCCTCGCTCGCGACCAACGACGCCGACCTGCAAAAGCTTTGCATCAACGCCATTCGCGTTCTTTCGATGGACGCGGTGCAAAAGGCCGACTCCGGACACCCCGGCACGCCGATGGCGCTCGCTCCGCTCGCATACGTGCTGTGGACCCGCCACCTGAACTACGATCCGCGCGATCCGAACTGGATTAATCGTGACCGCTTCGTTCTTTCCTGCGGCCACGCCTCGATGCTGATTTACAGCGTGCTCTATCTCACCGGCTATGATCTCTCTCTCGATGATCTGAAGCAGTTCCGCCAGTGGGAGAGCAAAACTCCGGGCCACCCCGAGCACGGCTATACGCCGGGAGTGGAAACGACTACTGGTCCCCTCGGCCAGGGAATCGGCAACGCCGTCGGAATGGCGGTGGGTGAGGCGCACCTGGGCGCGGTCTTCAACCGCGCCGGCCACGAGATCATCGATCACCATACGTACTTCATTGCCAGCGACGGCGATATGATGGAAGGGATCTCGCACGAAGTCGGCTCGTTCAGCGGCCATTTGAAGCTTGGTAAGCTCATCGGATTCTACGACGACAATCACATCACCATCGAAGGCAACACCGACCTAACCTTCAGCGACAATACCGCCGATCGTTTTGCCGCGTACGGCTGGCACACGCAGTGTGTTCACGATATCAACGATCTCGATTCACTCGACCGCGCCATCGAAGCAGCGAAGGCCGAAACTTCAAAGCCGTCGCTGATCGTCGTCCGCTCGCACATCGGATATGGAAGTCCTAACAAGCACGACACGGCGGAAGCACACGGCTCACCCCTCGGCGTAGAAGAAATCAAGCTCACCAAGGAAGCGCTCGGATATCCATCGCAGGAGCCTTTCTACGTGGCGCCCGCGGCTCTCGAGTGGTGGCGCACCGCCGCAGGAAAACGCGCGACCGCGCACGGAGAGTGGGACAAGCGCTACGCATCATACAAGCAGGAGAACGCCGGTCTCGCCGCCGAACTCGAGCGGCGCCTCGCCGGTACCTTGCCTGACGGATGGGAAAAATTGCTCCCGGTATTCACCGCCAAGGATGGCAACGTCGCCAGTCGCGCCGCGTCGGGTATCGTCATCAATGCCATCGCCGCGAAGCTCCCCGAGCTCCTCGGCGGATCGGCGGATCTCGCGGGATCGACAAACACGATCATCAATGGCGAAGCGAGCTTCAGCGCCGACAGTTACGCCGGCCGGAATTTTCACTTCGGCATTCGCGAGCACGGAATGGGAGCTGTTATGAACGGGATGTCGCTTCACGGGGGGATGATCCCGTACGGCGCGACGTTCCTGATCTTCTCGGATTATATGCGCCCGCCCATTCGACTCGCCGCTTTCATGAAGCGCCAGATCATTTACGTATTCACCCACGACTCGATCGGATTGGGCGAAGACGGTCCGACGCATCAGCCGATTGAGCAGCTCAGTGCCCTCCGCGCGATTCCGGAGTTCACCCTCATGCGACCCGCTGACGCGTCCGAAACGGCCGAAGCGTGGCGGGTAGCTATCAAGCACCGTGACGGCCCCGTCGCGCTGGTTCTCACCAGACAGAAGCTTCCCTTCATTGACCGCACAGCGTACGCATCGGCCGCGGGCACGGCACGGGGCGCTTACGTTCTCGCCGATTCCGCCGGCGGAGCCCCGCAGGTAATCCTGATGTCCAGCGGCTCCGAGGTACAGCTTGTTCTCGAGGCGCAGAAATCGCTCGACAGCGTGGGAATTCGCTCACGAACCGTGAGCATGCCGAGCCACGAGATTTTCGCGCGCGAGGATAGTTCCTATCGCGACAGCGTCCTGACTCCGGGAATACCTCGCGTCGCGATTGAGGCGGCACAGCCGATGTCCTGGCGGCGCTGGGTTGGCGATGACGGTGTTGTCATCGGCATCGATCGCTTCGGCGCGTCGGCGCCTTATCAGATCATCTACAAAGAGTTTGGCATCACCGCCGAAAAGGTAACGGAAGCGGCGAAAAAACTTGTCGGCTGACTCGAAGCTGCGCTTGCGCGACATCAGCGTGGTGCTTGGTCCCGGCACGCCGCAGTGGCCGGGTGATACGCCGTACTCCTGCGGCTGGCCCTCGACGATTACCGGAGGTTCGAGCGTCAACGTCTCCTCGATCAACACCAGTCCGCACGTCGGCACGCACGCCGACGCGCCGCTTCATGTCCGCGATGGATGGCCCGGCACGCACGAGCTTTCCCTCGATGCGTTCTACGGTCCCGCTACGGTCGTGGATGTCAGCGCCTTGTCCGATGAGATCTCCATCGACATGCTCGACGCGGTTTCTCCGGAAGCCGACATCGAGCGTCTTCTGCTGAGAACGAACCGGTCGATCGCCGGATCTGCGTTTCCGGACGAGTGGCCGAGCCTCTCGGAAAGCTGCGCGCGCACTCTACTCGGCCGCGGCCTCAAGCTGCTTGGGGTCGATTGCCCCTCGGTCGATTCCCGGGAGAGCAAGAACCTTTCAGTGCATCATATGCTTTTCGCCGGTAACGCCTCCATACTCGAGAATCTCGATCTGCGGCGAATTCCCGCCGGCGAATATGAGCTGATAGCATTCCCCCTCAAGATCATGGCCCTCGACGCAGCACCCGTTCGCGCCGTTCTACGCGACCTGGCTGTTTAAAAACGCGAATAGTCATTTGCCGCCGCGCGGATCCGCGCATGGCATATGGTATGCGCCGCTAAACCGATTCGCGCACGAATCCCCGAGCCAACATCAGCAAAATGCCAAGCGATTCAGGAAGCACCACGTCCATATGGATGGAAACTCAGCCGCCGCAGTTCCCTCCTCTTGATCGCGATATCCGTGTAAACGTCTGCATCGTCGGAGCCGGCATTTCCGGGATGACCTGCGCTTACTTGCTAGCCCGCACAGGCAGGTCCATTTGCGTCATCGATGATGGTCCGATCGCCGGAGGCGAGACCGGAAGAACCACCGCGCACCTCACCGCGGCGCTGGACGATCGCTACTACGAAATAGAGAAGCTGCACGGCCGTGACGGCGCGAGGGTTGCCGCGGCCAGTCACTCCGCGGCGATCGACAAGGTGGAAAGCATCGCGTCACTCGAGGAGATTGATTGCGATTTCGAGCGGCTCGACGGCTATCTATTTCTTGGCGGCGACGGAAAGAAAGAAGACCTCGAGCGTGAGCTCAAGGCAACGCGGCGCGCCGGACTCGACACCGACCTTATCGACAGAATCCCCCTCGATTCATTCGAATCCGGACCGGCGCTCAGGTTTCCGAGGCAGGCGCAGTTCCATCCGCTCAAGTATTTAAACGGGCTCGCGCGCGCGATTCTTCGCGACGGCGGAAAGATTTATTGCGGCACTCACGTGAACTCGATCGTGGATGGTGAGCCGGCAAATGTCACCACTGCGGATGGAAAAACCATCACCGCCGACGCGGTTATCGTCGCCACCAACTCGCCCGTCAACGACTGGCTGATTCTGCACAGCAAGCAATCCGCCTACCGCACCTACGTGATCGGGTGCAGCGTTCCGCGCGGCGCCATTCCGCGCGCATTGTACTGGGATACGCCCGATCCGTATCACTACATCCGGCTTCAGGACGCGCCCGGATCCTCCGGCACCTCCGACACCGAGATCCTTATCGTCGGCGGAGAGGATCACAAGACGGGACAGGACGACGATCGGGTGGACCGGTTCCAGTGCCTCGAAGACTGGGCGCGCAAACGCTTTCCGATGATTCGGTCCGTTGACTACCGCTGGTCCGGTCAGGTGATGGAGCCGGTAGACTATATGGGCTACATCGGCAGAAACCCCGGATCCGACCGGCATATTTTCATCGCCACCGGCGATTCGGGAAACGGGATGACGCACGGCACGATCGCCGGGATTCTTCTCACCGATCTTGTGCTGGGCCTCAAGAATCCCTGGGCAGCTTTGTACGATCCGTCACGCGTGAAACTCGGCGCAGCCGTGGACTACATTAAGGAAAACGTCAACGTCGCCGAGCAGTACAAGGATTGGCTGACCGACGGCGATGTTTCTGACGAGCAGGAGATCGCGCCGGGAGAAGGCGCAGTCGTCCGCCGCGGCTCAAAGAAGATCGCCGTCTATCGTGATGGGAGCGGAACGCTTCACGAGCGCTCCGCCGTGTGCACCCATCTCTATTGTATCGTTGATTGGAATTCGACGGAGAAATCCTGGGACTGCCCCTGCCACGGATCGCGTTTCGGCCCGCTCGGACAAGTCATCAACGGTCCGGCGATCACCCCGCTGCAGCCGGCTGACTCGGAGCCGCAGAAAGCGTCGCGATGACCTGATGGTCGCGGCCGTCGTCTTCGAGCGGCAGCGGGCCGTCGAGGGCGCGTCCGTCGAGCGATAGCTTCGTCACTCCCTTCTGAATTCCGTCCGGATTCTTGATCGCTATCGAGTAGTTCGCTTTTCCGTGACGATAGTCAATTGTGAATTCCTTCCAATGCGCCGGAATGCACGGCTCAATCAGCAAAGTGTTGCCGCGCTTTTTGAATCCGAGGATCGTCTCGAGCGCGATTCTATAAACCCAGCTCGCCGATCCCGTGTACCAGGTCCAGCCGCCGCGACCAAGATGCCCCTCGGCGGTATACACGTCGGCCGCGATCACATACGGCTCGACTTTGTATTGTTGAACCGCTTCCGGAGTATCGGCGTGGGTGATCGGATTCAGCATCTGGAAAAGCTCCATCGCCCGATTACCGCCACCGGAAAGCGCCGTCGCGAGCACCGCCCACAAAGCGGCGTGTGTATACTGCGCGCCGTTTTCCCGGACGCCGGGCAGATACCCCTGGATGTATCCGGGATCGTGGGTCGTCTTGTCGAACGGCGGCTTGAGAAGCACCAGCAGTCTTGCGTCTTCGCGGACCAGGTGCTCACGGAATGACGTCATCGCCGTTGCCGCACGTGCCGGATCGCCCGCGCCGGAAATTATGCTCCAGCTCTGCGCGATCGAATCGATCTTGCATTCGTCGCTCGTCACTGAGCCAAGAGGCGAGCCGTCGTCAAAGTAGGCCCGTCGGTACCACGCTCCGTCCCACGCCGTCGCCTCCACGGCCTGGCTGTACTCGTCGGCTTGGCCGCGCAGCCATTGTGTCGTCGCCAAGTCGCCGCGCGATGCGCTCTGCTCGGCGAGCCCGCGAAGGACGCTGATCAGGAACCAGGCGAGCCACACGCTCTCGCCCTTCCCCTCGATCCCCACCCGGCTCATTCCGTCGTTCCAATCGCCGCTTCCCATCAGCGGAAGGCCGTGGGCTCCTGCCGTGCAGGCCTTTCTCAGCGCTCTCAAGCAGTGATCGTAAATCGTTCCCGTTTCGTTCGACGGCTGGGGCAGGTCGTAAATCTCGTGCTCGTCGGGATTCAGCTGCCGCATTGTGATGTACACAACCTGCTCGTCGAGAATGCCGGAGTCTCCCGTCGTGCGGATGTAATGACTTACGGCGTAGGGCAGCCACGCCAGGTCGTCAGAGAAGCGCGTTCTCACGCCGCGCCCGCTCTGCGGATGCCACCAGTGCTGCACGTCGCCCTCGACGAACTGTCTCCCCGCGGCGCGAATGATATGCTCGCGCGCCAGCTGTGGCTCCGCGTACACGAATGCCATCACGTCCTGAAGCTGATCTCTGAATCCGAACGCTCCGCTCGACTGATAGAGCGCCGACCGCGCCCACATCCGGCACGACAGCGCCTGGTATAGCGACCACTGGTTTGCCATCAGATCCAGCGTCGGCTCCGGCGTCCTCACTCGAATCGTAGACAGTCGCTGCCGCCATTTATCGATCGCCCGGTCGAGTGCGGCCGGTGCCGCTCCGTCCGCCTTCAGCCGCCCGAGGATTTCACGGGTCGCTTCCTCGGACGGTCCCGCGCCAAGGAGCGTGACGATCTCGCGCTTCTCGCCGGGCGCCAGCGTCACCGGAAACTGGAGAACCCCGCACGGATCTATTGTGACACCGATCGCACCTGACAATCCGCTCCGCTGCACAGCAGCCGGACTCGCTGGCGTTCCATTCCGGCCCAAAAACTCGCGGCGGTCGGCGGTGTATGACATCACCATCTCGCTCACCGACGCGAACGCCACGTGATTCGCGAACTGAGGATCGAAGTAGTTGCGGGCCAGCATTGACTGCGTGTGTTCGTCGAAGCTCGTTCTTATATGGTATTGGGTCTGCTCGCGCGTCACGCCGAGCACCCACTCGACGTACCACGTGAGCGTTAGTTTCTTCGCCGCCTGTCCGTTGTTCGTCAGCGTCAGCACGCTGATCTTCGCCGCGTCGTGCTCGTCCATTCCAACGCGCAGAGAGGATTCGATCCCGTGATGGTTGTGTTCGAACACGGAGTAACCGGCGCCGTGGCGAACGTTGTACGGGACTGGCTCACGCACTGGCGCGGGCGTTGGCGTCCAGATACTGCCGTCCTCGTCGTCCCTGATGTAAATGCAGTCGCTCGTGGGGTCGCGTACTGGATCGTTGTGCCACGGCGTCAGGCGGTAGAAATAGCTGTTACCCGCCCACGTCGCGCCACATCCGGATTCGCTCACGCAGAATCCGCCCGATGGATTGCCGATCACGTTCACCCACGGCGCCGGTGGGAGCTCCGCCCCGGTGAGTCGTATCTCATACTCTCCCTCGGCGTTGAACCCGCCTATCCCGTTGAAGCTCTCGAGACTTTCACCGCTCGCCGCGAGCTTCGGGCGCACTTGCGTAGTGCCCAGCGGGACGATGTCACGGTTGAGCACATCGAGGCGCGGCGGATATCTGTCCTCAACTCCGGGGAACTCGAGGAAGTTTCCAAGGCCCAGTCCGTCGCAGTTGACCTGCACCCGCGCCATCGACTTGAGCAGCGTCACATCCTCCGGCTTCAGGACATCGGCGCGACGGATGAATACGCCCCCGGGACGATCGAGCAGACCCGCTTCGCTCGACGCCATCACTGTCGTAAGCAGCTCGTCGTTTAGCTCCTGCAGATACGTTACGGGATGCATGTTGAGAATCACGAGATCACACGTGATTCCCTTCAAGCGCCAGTAGTGGTGTGTTCTCAGCAGCTGTCTGACGCTGGGCAACCCGACCGGAGAATCGATCGTCGCCAGCAGAATCGGCCAGTCACCGGAGATTCCGTGCGACCACAGATCCTCCTGGCCCAGTTTGTTCTGCTCGACTGCGCTCTGCGCCGGCCTGAATCCGGGGTGCGGAAAGAGCAGATGTCCGGCGAGATCCTGATAGAGCGCGGCGTCGGCGGGAGCGATTCCCAAGTCTCGCAACTCCGCCTGCGTGTGCGCCCACGAAAGATCGAGCGCACGCCGCGCGCTGTACGGATCGTGATAGAGGTCTGCCAGTTCGAGCGCGCGCTCCCGCCTGTCCGTCACGAACGTGGTGAATGCGACCTGTGCCGACGAATTGGCCGGAATCCTCACCTTCACGCGCAGCGCGAATATCGGGTCGAGCACTGCGCCGACCGTTCCGGTAAGCTCCGCGCCGACGTCGAGCGCCCCCGGATTCCTCACCGATCTCCCTCGGCCGATGAATCTCGCACGGTCGGTCTCGCACGTAACGGTGCCGATGATCTCCGGACCTCCGGCGACGACATGCGCGCACCACATGCGCGCTTCCGTCGATGAGCGCGGCCGCCTCGTCGCGAACAGCGTCGCCGTTGCTTCAAGCCACTCCGTCTCCACGAATAGATTTCCGAAAGCCGGGTGCGCTCTGTCCGCATCCGGCGGGGACAGCACAACCTCCGCGTAACTCGTTAGCTCGATCTCTCTCGTCACAGCAGTGCGGTTGAACAAGGTGACGCGCCTTACTTCGGCGCCATCATCCGACGCGACCGCGATCTCCGTCTGGGTGTCGATCCCGTCGTCCCGTCGCATGAACGTCACGCGATCGCTCGCAAACCGCACTCTGTACCACACCGGTTCGACCGCCGTCGGTTGAAATGCCGCCGACCAAACCTGTCCGCTCGCGACATCGCGGACGTAGCACCATTGCCCGTAGTTGTCCCGTGTGCTGTCGTGCCTCCAGCGGGTAACAGCGAGATTCCCGTACTTGCTGAAACCTCCGCCGGCGTTGGTGATCATTGTCGTGAACGGCACGTTTCCAAGCATCGCCACCATCGGCTGCGGCGTATGCGGCGTTTCCATTTCCCGGACCGCCGGCTTTTCCATCTCGCTCGGAACGCGCGCGATGTCGTCGCCGTGCGCATCCTGTACCGTGAGACGGCGGGGAATTCGCTCGTGAAGTACAAGCTCCGCCGAGCGAACCAAAGGATCGCAATGGAATCGGCGCTGCCACGTCTGGCGATTGAGCGCGTTGTCCAACGCCATGATGCTCATCCCGATGTGATGCGCCATATAGGTGCACACCACCGCTTTTCTCGCTCCCGGCGCCGGCCTGGTGTAATCGATCGCGTCACGAAATCCGTACGGGCCAAGCGCGCCTTCCGCCTCCAATGCGCTCAGGTTTCGCAGCGCTTGCCGCGGGTCGATGAGCATCGCCAGCATCGTCGCGTATGGCGCGATCACCAGCTCCTTGCTCAGTCCGCGCTTCAACGCCAGATCCGGAACCCCGAATGCGCGGTACTGATAGACGTGGGCGCGGTCGCGAATGTTGTACGCCGATTCGGAGATCCCCCACGGCACGCCGCGCTGGATCCCGTACGCTATCTGCTGCCTCACTGCGCCTTTGTGGGTCTGGTCGAGAAGCGTGAAAGGAAACGTCTGCATCACCAGCGCCGGCATCAGGTACTCGAACATGCTTCCGCTCCACGACACCAGCGTGCGCGCCTTTGCATCGCCTGTCAGAGAGCGGCCCAGCCGGAACCAGTGATCAACGGAAACGTCGTCCTTCGCTATCGCTACGAACGAGGCGAGCCTCGACTCCGACGCCAGCAGGTCGTAGTACGAGCTGTCCACCGTATTCGCGCCGACCTGGTACCCGATCGAGAACAGTTTTCTGCTCTCGTCGTAAAGGAACTTGAAATCCATCTCCATCGCGTACGCGTGCGCGCGCTCGGCGATAGCCTCCAGCCGCTTCACTTCCTCGCCGCCCGACTTGCCGTCGTGAATCATCTCGTAGCACGCCTGCTTAAGGGCAATCAGATGCCCCGCGAAATTTCCGCTGTCTACCGTTGAGACGTACGCCGGCTCGAGCACTCGCAGCTCGCCGAGATCGTACCAGTTGAAGAAGTGACCGCGGTAGCGCCGCATTCTTTCCAGCGATCTGAAAACCCTCTCAATGCGCTCGATCGCATCCCCGCGGCCAATGAAACCGAGATCGGCCGCCGAAACGGTGGACAGCAGCTGAAGCCCGATATTCGTCGGCGACGTGCGCAGCGCGACAAGCGGTTCCGGGTCTTCCTGGAAATTGTCGGGCGAAAGCCACTGCGTGTCTTCAGTGACGAATTTGTCGAAGAAGCTCCAATGGAGCTTCGCGTACCTCAGCGCCGCCTTGCGTTCGGATTCCGTGAGGTGAGTATCGCCGGGTATCGCCGGATGACTCAGCGCCGCCGCAAGACTCGGACTCGAGAGCCAAAGCAAGAGTAGTGGAAACGTCGCTAGCACGAATCTGAAACGGGCCTCGTCGCCGGCGGTCTCGCGCAGCGACGCGTCGTGAATGAAGGCGAGCACGCCGATCGCCGCGCACAGCGCCAGCACCGCCCACATCTTGCGCCAGACTTCGCGCGCCGATCCCGCGCCCATCGCTCTCTCCACCTGAGAGGCAGTCTGCCACTCGAGGAGATTCCGCTTCGTGACGAACAGCCGGGAAAGAGTTCTGATGATCGCGTCGGCGGAGACGATCGCCTGATGGAGAAGAAAAGCCGCCGCTAGCGCGAATTGCTGCGCGTTCGCGACAGCGTCCTGGCCCACCGCAACATAGTATGCCGTCCACGACTGGTCCTTCGGCGGGCGGATTGCCGCCAGCAGCAGCGAGAAGAGCCACGGAAACGCGATCGCCCCCAGTGCGATCATCGTCCACTTTAGCGCCGAGCCCGGCAACAGGAACCAGCCGCACAACAGCAGAACCACCTGGGAAATCTCAACGAGACTCCGCCGCAGGTTGTCGAATATCTTCCACCGCGAAATAGCGGAGAGTCGGTTCTGCGCCGGCCCGTCCGGCCCCGGCACCACCGGCGTCAGCCAGTCGAGCAGCTGCCAATCGCCGCGAATCCAGCGATGCTTCCGTCTCGTGAACGTTAGGTAGCGGGTTGGGTAGTCATCGTAAACTTCGATGTCCGTCGCCAGCGCCGCGCGTGAATACGTTCCCTCGATCAAATCGTGGCTGAGGAGCGTGTTCTCGGGGAAGCGTCCGTGCGTTGCCTGCTCGAAGGCATCCACATCGTAGATTCCCTTTCCGGTGAAGCTCCCCTCGCCGTAAAGATCCTGATACACGTCCGACACCGCCGTCGTGTACGGATCGACGCCCGGATGTCCCGAGTGCACCGCCGCAAAATAAGACCTGTGCGCGCTGGTCAGGGACACGCCGACGCGCGGCTGAACTATTCCATATCCGGCGACGATTCTTCCCGCCGCCTCGTCGTATTCGGCGCGGTTCAGCGGGTGCGCTATTGTGCCGATCAGCAGCGACGCGGCATCGCGCGGAAGGACGGTGTCGGAGTCGAGAGTGATCACGTAGCGCACGCGCTCGAGTCCGCTCGTGTCGCCGATGATCGTCGTAAATACGTTCCGCGCTCCGCCGCGCAGATATTGATTGAATTGCGCCAGCTTGCCGCGCTTTCTCTCCCACCCCATCCACATCTGCTGTTTCGGATTCCACAGCCGCGGCCGGTGAAAGAGAAGGAACGCGCTCGATCCTTCCGGCGAATACTTCGCGTTCAGCGAGTTTATTCCCGCCTGCGCGACGTGGAGAATCTCATCGTCAGCTTCCCCATGTTCCGATTTGGAATCGGTGAAGTCGCTCAGGATCGCAAAACGGAGATTCTCCTCCCTGTTGGCCAGGAACTGAACTTCGATGTGGCTTATCGCCTCCTCGACTGCGCGCGCGCTCCCGAACAAAGTCGGCACTACGACGGCAGTGGTGTACTCCGCGGAGATCCCGTCCCGGCGCAGGTCGAGCTTTGGCAAAGTGCGCGGCGGCATCAGAAGCGTCACCAGCTGGTTGACGACGCTGATTCCCATTTCGTTCGCCGGAAGCAGCGCGAGCAGCGTGATGGCCAGCTGCGCTGCCGCCGTTTCCGCGCCGACGATTTCCAGAATCACTCCCAGAATGGCGAGCGTGAAAAGCGTTATCCCGCCGAAATAGACGGTGTTCGGATGTCTCATCGTCCAGCGATGAATCCACTCGCGGGGCGGCGGCATGTAGCCCGTCCGCTGCTCCAGAAGAGTTCGCCCCGAGTCAACCAGATAGTAGCCGATGTGTGCCCGGCGGCCGCCTTCGGATTCAAACTCTCGCGCCAGCGAAAGCGCTGCTTCGGCCACCGTTTCCTCGGGGCGCTTCGTCCGCTTGGCGACGTGCTCGACGATATGTCGATAGTGATCGCGCGTCGCAAATGTCATCGCCGAGTAGTGACCGCTTGGGTCCATCCTCAGAACGCGGTCCGTGACGCTTTGCGACTCAACGAAATCCTTCCAGTCCAGACGCGCGATAGTGCGCAGGCTCGTGATGCTGTTGGCGACCGTGACCTGCGTCAGCGCGACGCGCCTGTTGGAGCGCGTAGCTGCTTCCTCCGCGCTCGGCCCGTCCTCGGCTATCCACTGTTCGAGCCAGATAAGCGGAGTGAAGTTTGTCTGGTACGAGCGGACTTGTTGTAGAAAACGCGCCACCCAGGTCGGCGTGAACTGTGGATGGACGTCTACAAACGCCGCCAGCGCTTGTGCCAACGCTTCCGGTGAGCGTTCGCTCGCCTCTCGCAGCCCCGCTGCCGACCGGTCCGCCGACTCAACTTCTTTTAGTCGCGCCGACACTCGCAGCGCCATTCTCCTGATGTTCTCGACGAGACCCAGGCGCAGCATCGTCGGAATCGCCCACAGCTCCCCCATTCGGAGCGGAGTGATCTTCTGATACTCGCGCACGAACAGCGTGATGTTGTCGAGGTCGAGGTGGCCCTCCGTGTGCGCGATGAGCTCGATCGCTACTTCGTAGGCGCGGGGGTAACCGGCGAGCGGGCCGCTGGCGAGTTTCGGCAGCTCCTGGTAATAGCCCTTCGGAAGATTTGTCCTGATCTCCCGGATGTGTTCCTGGACGATGTAGAAGTTGTCGAGCAGCCAGTCACCGGCAGGGCTGATGTCCAGTCCGTGCTCAGCGCCCTCACCGAGTTCCTTGTAGACACGGTTTAGAACAGCACGCGTATTCTCAAGTCGAAGCAGGAGTGGGCCGGCACCGCGCTGCTTTCTGGGTGGGAGAAGTCGATGCTGGCGCGCGACGACGCGCGCACGCTCACCGAGCCGCTCGGCTCCCAGCACCTCGCCGCGTATTGGCCCGACAAGCTCCTCGCCTACTCCCGCCTTGGAACGGCCAAAGAGACGGCTGAACATTTTGGGAGACTGCTCGGGAGGAATTACTGTCGCCACGAGCCTTTCGCATCGCCAAAGCTGTGCCTGAAAAGCTTGATCATTGGCTGAAAGCTACTCCCCCTAATGCGCTTCCACACAAAGACTTACTGGCGATTCGGTCACTAGCGCGCTTTCTGTCGCTCCGCTGCGGGGTCCATTAGTTGCGACATCCGTCCAAAATATCTCCATTCGAGCGGGCGTGGAAACGGTATTGATTCTTGCGCGTGACGAGGTCGTCGCCGCGCTGCTGGGTTTGTTAGTAGAGCTTTGCGGGCATCGGCCGGTGTTTGCCAACCGCGGCGAGTCTGTCGCTGATGCCTGCGAGCGGGCCTCGTGCGAGAAGCTGGTCATCGACTGCGATCACTGGGAATGTTCCCAAAAAATGCTGGGTGAGCTCCATCGCTCCGGAAAGAAGATTGTCCTGTTCAGTCCTTCACGCTCCGCCGCGGAAACAAGTCGGTCCGCGACGCCGCTCGCACTCAAGTCCTTCACCTTGCCGATTGGCCCGGAAGCATTCGGAAAGCTGCTCGCTTGATCTGATGCGAAGAAGGCTCCGAATTCTCGGAGCCTTCTCTTTATTCGCTGGTCTTGTCCGTCGGAATCTTCTCGAGCGCTTGATTCTTCGCGCGCGCATCGTCGGCATGCAATTTCTGCTTATCCTCTTCCGCAACGTGCTCGTCGAGGTTGTTCAGTCGCTGATCCGTTCTGATCGCCTGCTTCTGATGCTGTCCATTGGATTTCATGCTACCTCCCGCTGGGATGACCCCCTCCAGGAGTACAGTTTTCGTGCCGCGCTTTGTTACCTGAAGCTCATTCCCGCGTGAACGCGGACCGTCGTTGCATCCTGCGGAATCGAATACACCTGCGCTCCAAGGTCAAAGCGCGAGCTTGTATGGGCGGTGGCTCCCGCTGTGAATGATATTCTCGTCAGTGGCTCGTTCAGCTCCACTTTAGTGTGATCTACACCGCCAAGGCCGTCGGTGAATCCGACCTGAAAGTGCGGATCCGCCCGGCTGGCCCCGACGCCTCCATAGAGCGCGAGCCCGCCTCCGCTTCGTCTCATCCCTGCAAGTACATCTACTCCCAACATTCTCGGACTGAACGTGTCGTTGGATGGCTTCGTTCCATAACACGCCGCCGCGGGGGTTGTGATTTGCAGCGCGCTCTGGGGGCACGTGATCGGCCCTTTCACGCTTCCGAACGTAGCGTTGGCGCGCACCATTAGAGAAACTGTTTGCCCGGTACCCATTACCAAGCGGCTCGTTCGCGAGAGAGCGACGCTCGCGAGATTCGGCTTCGCGTCGGCGATTTTCACGGGCGGCAGATAGCTGGCTTCGACCGCCACCGAACCGGGCAGCTCGATGGTGATTCGCGGTCTTCCGAACACTGGTGAGAGCGATGTGTGCTCGCTCTTCGACTGGAAGCACTTTCCCGTTCGCTGTATCTCCGCGCTCGGCTTCGGTATGTACTCGCCTTCGAAGCCAAGTCGAACACTTCCGGATGCACCCGATCCAGGCGCGACCGCCGCAGAAAACGCGAGCGGCACGCTGTAAAACGCCAGCAGCCTTCCTTCATTACTGTTGCTCGAAACCTTGCACTGCGCTCCGGCGGCGCCGGCGAAACCGGTCAGCACCGCCAGAGCAGCGTAAACTCCTCGCATCGCTTAACCCCCATTGATTGACGCGTCAATAAATTAGGCGCGAAAATCAGCGCATGCGAGAGAAGACTCTTCAGCCTTGCTTCGTCGCCTGCACTTCGATGTTCAGCTTGATGTCGTTGGCAACGAGGACGCCGCCGGTCTCGAGTGCCTGGTTCCAGGTCAGCCCGAAATCCCGCCGATCGATCTTTCCCGTCGCCGCAAACCCCGCGCGCTCGCCACCCCACGGATCCTTTCCCTCTCCTTCGAACGTCACGTCCAGCGTGACTTCTTTCGTGACGCCGCCGATTGTCAGATCGCCGGTGAGCTGGAATTCGGCCTTCGAGCCAGCGATCAGCTTGCTCTTAAAGGTGATTTCCGGAAACTTCTCGACGTTGAGGAAATCCGCGGACCTGAGATGCTGGTCCCGCTCCTCGCTCCGCGTATCGAGGCTCGCCGCTCTCATCACGGCTTCGACTGAAGATCCCGACGGGTTCTCCTCATCGATGCAAATTGTTCCCTCGACGTCCGCAATCCGGCCACGAACGGTGGTGATCATCATATGCTTCGCCGAGAATTCGACGGAAGTGTGCGCGGGGTCTAACTTCCATGTGGTACGATTCTGAGCTGGTGCTGTTGCTACACTCATCTGAAATACCTCCGATTGCTGTCCGACAAAGGTGGACTTACTGAACAGAAGGTAATATATTTTAGTAAGTTGCTTGTGTCAATGCCACCGAAATTTTAGGTTAAGCCCATGAAAGATGTGGTCCCCACAGTATGCGTTCGGTTCCACAAGGCCGTTGAGTTGATCGGGGGCCGATGGACTGGTGCTATCATCCAGTCGCTCCTTCACGGCCCGACGCGTTATGCCGCCATCCGGTCCGCGATCCCCGATATCAGCGACAGGATGCTTTCCGATCGGCTCAGGATTCTGGAAGCTGAGGGCCTGGTCGAGAGACGCGTCGTGCCGGAGACACCGGTTCGCGTCGAATACCTGCTCACTGAAAAGGGAAAGTCCCTCGAGCCGGCTCTCGGTGCAATCGGCTCTTGGGCCGAGCGCTGGATTGAGGCGCCCGCGGGAACCGTTTCGGCTCGGCAGCAACCTGACGTGACGATCGCTTCCGAGAGTGCGGAGCACGAGAACCGCCCTCCCACCGGAAAACCGCGGATCAAGCCAAGGATTCCGGTTTCCTTCTGACCACCGGGTAGATCGGCCGCAACTATATAGGATGCAGCCTGGCCGGTCATCCCCGCGCCGTGATTCTCGCGTCCGGTTTCCGCCTGTGGACCCGCCGCTGCGGCTGCTTCGACTGCCAGCGAATCCTCGCCGCTATTGCCGCCAGAACAACGAGAACGCAAAGCTCGACGTACACTTTTTCCGCATCGAGGGGATCGAGCGTCGCGCCTTTGAGCGTTGGGTCAGTCAGGATTCCGTGTATCGCGTACAGCGGAAACATCGCGTAGGTGAGCAGGTGCATCTTCTTCCACCACTTGCGGCCTATCTCAAATCGAAAGTACGAGGTCGCAACCGTGAAGCAGAGTATGTACAGCGCGGCCGCGCCGAACGTGTTGATCCCCGGCTGCTTTGGCGCGTTCAGGGGATAGATGAGATCGAGCCACCGAAAGTGCTCCGTGCCGGAGAAAAGAATCAGCGCCGGATGAACGAGCGTGGCGGCGAGCGCCGCATAGCCGGTCCAGTTGTGAACCATTACCGTGTTCACTCGGCGGTGGGGCCAGCGCCGGACTGGATTGTACTTCGTCGAAAGCAGAAGCCCGATCAGGATGTTGAGCGTCAGCAGCGTAATCGCCGCCAATCCTGCATAACTGGAGAGATCGATCGCGCTCAAGTGGCTAGGGACGGAATCGAACCGCCGACACGCGGATTTTCAGTCCGCTGCTCTACCAACTGAGCTACCTAGCCGCGCCGGCAGCAGCCGGAGCAGTCAATTAAAACTGATTGCCGTCCTGGGGCAACGGCTATGCCGGTACCTATGGCCGTGTGCCATAGCTTGCCGTGATGATGGACTTCACTCCGCCGCGGACGTTGAAATCGCCTACCACTTGCATCCACTTCGGCTCCACCCGGCCCGAAAGATCATCCAGTATGCGATTGACTGCGCGCTCGTAAAAAATGCCGTCGTTCCGAAAGCTCCACAGATAAAGCTTGAGACTTTTAAGCTCGAGGCATTCGGCGGCCGGGATGTAGGTGATCCGGATGATCCCGAAGTCCGGCGCGCCTCCCCTGAGGAGCGCCAACTCTTCCGCGTCGCTTTCGATTCCGCCGAGCGGACACAGCGATGTGAACTCCGAACAGTCCATGTGTACTTCATAGTCGCGGTCTGCGTACGGATTCGCGAATGTCTCCAGCAGTTCCGGTTTCGGCATTCCGAAAGGTATTACGGTCTGGAAGGGTTGTCGTCGGCGCGCAGCTTTCGCGACGTGGCGTCCAGGAGTGCGCGCTCCTCGCGGGTGAGACTGTCGAGCCCCTCATTGGAGATCTTGTCCAGCACCCGGTTCAGGGTCCAAGCTTGCGCCGATTTCGCGTCGAGCCGCGCCGAGGCCTCCCGCTCGGCGTTCATTGTCCCCGCGTTCTCCTGCGCGATTATCTCGTCGATCCCATCCGCTCTCTCCCGGGTGGACACACGCGCCCGCGGAACCGCGCGCGGCATAGCATCTGGCTCGTCGGGAATCGCCGCCACCAGCTTGCGCATACTTCCCCCGCCCACCGCCCCGGCGTTCAAGAACAGCCATCCAAAAGCGAGTCCGCCGAGATGTGCCTTCCAACCGATCAGCGTCTGGGGAGAAAGGCCAATCGCGATGTTGATGGCGATCATCCACGCCACCAGCCATCGTGATTTCGTCGGAATGAAACCGAACAGATAAACTCTGTCCTCCGGCCATTTCAAGGCGTAAGCCATTAACACGCCGGACACTCCGGCCGACGCTCCGACCAGCGATGCGTCGCGCGCGAACAGCAGATGGGCGATTGCGCCGCCGATTCCGCACCAGAGATAGAAATACACGAAGCCGCGCGTGCTCCACGCCGCCTCCAATCTCGAGCCGAACATCCATAGCGTCGCCATGTTCAGCGCCAGGTGGAGAGGGCCGACATGCACGAACATGTAAGTAACTAGCGTCCACCACGTCGCCGGGAATCTCTCGGGGGAAAGTCCAAGTGCTCCGAAAATCCGATCCGGATCAATCAGCGTGATTTGCAGGAGAAACACGCCAACGTTGAGCGCGATTAGCCATTTCACCGCCGGATACCGCTGGGGCGCTGTGGCTTCGTCCAGGTCGTAAGTTTCGTTGATCATCGGATGCGTCGGCGAATGCTCTTCAGACACTCTTCGGCATCCCCTGTTCCTATCGCTGTGCCAGCTGAACGATTCTCTCGCAAAGCTCCGGGAAGGAAATCCCCATCGCCGCCGCGCCTTGGGGGATGAGGCTGAGCTCCGTCATCCCCGGAAGCGTGTTCGCCTCGAGACAATAGAACTCGCCGCCCTCCGTCAGGCGGAAATCAATTCGCGCATACCCGCGCAGCTTCAGCGACTTGAAAGCCGACAGGGCCTGCTGCTGAACGAACGCAGCCGCCTCCGGCGCGAGCTTCGCGGGAAACTCCTCAACCGCCATGCCCGCAGTGTATTTGCACTCATAATCGTAGATCTCGTGCTTTGGGATGATCTCCCCCACCGGCAGCGCGATCTCGCCGAGCACTCCGACGGTAAGCTCTCGGCCGGGGATGAACTTCTCTATCATCACCTCGTCGTCGTACTTGAGCGCTTCCGCGATCGCCGGCTCCAAATCTTCGCGCTGCTTCACCACCGACAAGCCTACCGTCGATCCCTGCTTCGATGGTTTCACAACGACCGGGAGTCCGAGTATTCCCTCGATCTCCTCGACGGTCGCCGGCGTCATCAGCCAGTCCGCGGTGCGCACGTCGGAAGTGCGAAACAACTTCTTCGAGAGATCCTTGTCCATCGCCAGCGCGCTCGAGAGATGTCCGCTCCCGGTGTACTTCGCGCCGGCCATGTCCAGCAGCGCTTGAATCGTTCCGTCTTCCCCCTGGCCCCCGTGTAGCGCCAGGAACACCACGTCGGCTTCGAGAATCTCCGGCATCGTCATCAGCGTCGGTAGAAACGCGCCTTCAGAAACTTTCGAAAGCGCATCGAGGCTCGGCGGCTCCGTTCCAACCTTGCTCTCGCAGAGCTCTTTTTCCTCCCGCGCGCTCATCACGCCCCGCGCGGGGTCGAGTGCGATCACCTCGTGGCCCTTCGATCGTAGCGCCTGGACGATCCTTATCCCGGACGCGAGCGAGACATTTCGCTCCGATGATGCCCCGCCAAGCAGGAC
>JALYYD010000137.1 GCA_030946775.1 Gemmatimonadota bacterium | reverse complement strand
GGTCGGCTTCCTTGTTGTTTATCCGCTCGCCCTTGTACTCGACGATGCAGGTTCCCTTTCTGATGGTTCTGGCGGCGAAGACTCCGCGGCCGTGGATGTCTGAATTACGGACGACGTAAAGCGGTTCTTTTTTTCGTGGCATCTCATTGGGTATAGTGCGTAACGATCCTGCCGGAACATTCCCCCATTCCGATGCGGGCACACCCGGCACGCTCCAGGTATCCGCGCAGAATAACCTCGTCTCCCTCGAGGAGAAACTTTCTCTCTTCGCCGCTTGGAAGAGCAAGCGGCAGCGCGCCCCGACGCGTGAGCTCAAGCAGGCAGCCCTGCATTCCCTCTACCGGCCCACTGACAGTTCCGCTCGCCAGCAGGTCGCCAGCGCGGAGATTGCAGCCGCTGCTGGCGTGGTGGGTGAGCATCTGCGCCGTGGTCCAATACATGTCGCTGAAAGAAGCGCGGCTGATCCGCGCCGGGCGCAGTCCCGCCTCGCGCATCATCGCAGTGCTGATGTACACCTCGATGGTGGCGTCGATCCCGCCATTCTTCTCATCCGTTGGCGACGTGAGGTACGGGAGAGGTTGAGGATCGCCCGCCGGCCGGAAAAACGCCGGAACGCGAAACGGCTCGACGGCTTCGGAGGTAACCACCCACGGCGAAACAGTAGTGGCGAAGTTCTTGGAGAGAAATGGACCTAGCGGCTGATACTCCCACGACTGGATGTCGCGCGCCGACCAATCGTTGACGAGGCAGAATCCGAAGATGTGGCGCGAGGCTTCATCGATTGGAACCGGATGACCGAGCGCGTTTGGTTGTCCGACGTAGAACCCGACCTCGGCTTCGTAATCGAGCGCGTTGGTCGGTCCGAACCGCGGCGGTTCGTTCTCCGAGGGGCGCGTCTGCCCGCTCGGCCGAATGATTTCCGTTCCTGACGCAACCAGCGACGACGCACGGCCGTGATAGCCGATCGGAACGTGCTTGTAGTTTGGCAGAAGCGGGTTGTCGGGCCGGAAAAGCTTGCCGACGTTGGTCGCGTGATATACGGAGGCGTAAAAGTCGGTGTAGTCGCCGGTTTCCGCGGGCAGGTGGAGCTTCACATCAGCAATCGGGATCATTGCGCCCTCGACTCGACCACGCTCCGCTGCGCCGGCGGCGAGGATCGCGCTCAATCGCGAGCGAAACGCGGAGACCTTTTCCGGCGCCTCCGCCATCACTCCGTTGAGAGTCGGAAGCGCACAGCGACGCGCGATGGTCGCAGCGCCGTCGGAGAACAATTCCACCTGAAGCGCGCTCACATCAACGATTTGATTTCCGATCGCGACGCCACAGCGCGGCGATTCTCCAGCACGAGAAAAAACTCCGAATGGAAGATTCTGAATTGGAAAGTCGGACGCGGGATCATTCGCGGACTCGACCCAGGACTTGAGCGAAGGTTCGTGCGTTGCGTTCATCGATGCGCGGCGGACATGAGTGATTTCAGCTCATCCACGGGCTCGCGGAAGGAGCAAGACCCGAATGAAGTAGCGAAGTAGCGGCGCGCCTGCTGGATCGTTCCGGCTGTAATAACTTCCTCGCGCCAGGTTATGGCGTCGTCGCCGAATGAGAGCGAGTCGGGGTCGGTTTCATCGATCAGCCGGCTCACGACGGCGTCGTCTGCTCCCGCCCACATCAGCGCCGCGCCGAGGAAGACGTTGAGGAAGCCGAACATCGCCGCGCTTCCACATCCCTCTTCATACGTGAGCGGATACGTGCCGCGCAGAGGGTGGTGAAGGCCGGCGGTCGCCTTGAATGCCACGCCCGCCCTGCAGCACTCCCTGAGGAAACGCACGACATCGGCCCCAGCCGGAAACGCTGTCGGAGTAACGCCGCCAGTTCTGACTTTCGCGAACGCGCCGGCCATATGAATCGCCGCGATTCTGTTTTCCAGCTCGTCATCGAGCGGCAGCTCTACGAAGACATTCAGTGAATGGGTGCGAAAAATGTCCGACGCCTCGAGCTCGCCGAGCAGATCAAACTTGATCTCGAGCGCGTCCACGATTGCTTCGTTGCCATCGGCGCTCTGGTGCTCGGCGTTGAAGGCCTGGACGCGGGCGAGAACAGACTCCACGTCGGCGTTTGCGAGAACGCTGATCTTCCAGGGCCGCGCATCGCCGGTGGGGGGGAACAAGTCACTCGCTGCAACCTCGAGCTCGTCTATCCGCTCGACGGCGACGATGAATCGGCCGAGGGACGCAGCGTCGGCTCGGTTGAAGTACGACGCGTAATTCTCCAGCGCAGCTCGCATCGGGAGGCCGGCGGGCGGAAACAATCCTGCATAGTCCACCAGTCCTGCGGTCAGAATGCTCACCGGGTCCATCCGCCAAATGTAGGCAGGCGGATGCTTCACTTCTACGGCACGGCTAACGATCCTTCAGGCGCCTCACGAATTTGAGGCCCGACCAGGTGTCGTCGATGGCGCACACCTTCACATCCACCAGCCCTTCCGCCAGGCCGTGATCCCGAATGGTGTTCTCATCGAGATCGGCTGCCAATCCCGAGCTTTTTTTCGGCCAGGAGACCCACAGCATGCCGGCGGGAGCGAGACGCTTCATTATTGCGGCAAAGTCGCGCCGCAGCGTTGCGAAGTCCTTGACGAACAAGACCGCGAAGTCGAGCTCCCCGCGGCTTGCGTACACCAGATCTTCCGGAAGGCCGATGAGGAGCCCGCGAAAATTCCGCGGCTCGTGGCGGAAGATCACCCGCGAGCCGCGCTTGATACCCAGCTTCGCAACGAGAGGAGTACCCGAGTAACCGGCCATTCCGATCGCTATTTCTTGGCGGGAAGCCGGGACGAAGACTTTTTCGGCCGGGTCACGGCCGAACCGGCACTCAGCGGGGTCGAGCTGGCCGTGGCTGCGGTTGTCGAGTCCCCGAGCTGGGATGCAGGAATCCTTTTCAAAACGGGATCGGAAACCTCGAGAGCGCGAAGACCGGCGCCGAGCCACCACGGCTCGTCGAAGCGGAGAGTTCCGTTGTCGTAGCGAAGGGTGTGCGTCTTCCGTCGCGCGCCGTCCTGATCGAGGACTACGTCAATGCGGCGAACCTTTGCGCGCTGGCCTTTTACGCGGGTCGTGACTGTGTTCAAGTGGTAGCTGCCCTTGATGTGCTCAGTGACCGGTCCGCTGCCGTCGTCGCTGCACATCGTGATGACGGAGCCGAAGTGGCGCGTGCTGTCCAGCACGAGCGCTCCGCTGTAGCACCAATCCTTGCCGAGGTTGTGGCCGCTGTCGGCGGCGAAGTAAGTGCCGGTGACGTCTGTGTCGCCGCCAACCGCGGCATCGGACACACCGCTGTCGCGCATATCCACCTTGCAGGCCGAGACTGCCGCGACGATGAGAGCGGCGACAATCAATCCGTTCGTTTTCATAGGAACCTCCCGAGTCCGACGCCGATCGTTCTGATACGGCTACAATCTGCCGTACGAGTGCCCCGCCTGCCGGTTTCATCAGTGCGGGCGAGCTTCTTGCCCTTTCCGTCCGAGTCATACAGCGGAGGAGCAGAATGCGCTGGACTCCCGGAGGAAGGAGCGCGGACCTGGAAGATCGCCGCAGCAGTGGTGGCGGCGGGATGGGACTCCCGCTCGGCGTCGGCGGAACTGTGGTCGTGCTGGTGCTGAGCCTGCTGACGGGTCACAATTTCTTCAACGACGTCGGTGGAGGCGATACCGGCGCGGCGCAGCAGGGCGCTCCACTTTCCGCCGCGGATTCAGCCGGCGAGGAGAGAGAGGTACAGTTCGTCTCGTTCATTCTCGATGACGTTCAGAACACCTGGGCGAAGATTCTCCCCCGCGAGGGGGTGGCGTTCCACCGTGCGAAGCTGGCGATTTTCCGGAACTCCACGAACACGGGATGCGGAATGGCGCAGTCGGCGATGGGGCCGTTCTACTGCCCGCTCGACGAGCACGCCTACATCGACCTCGGTTTCTACGAAGAGCTGAAGCAAAAGTTCGGGGCGTCGGGCGATATGGCTCAGGCGTACGTGCTGGCGCACGAGCTCGGTCATCACATCCAGCATCTGACAGGAATTGACGACCAGGTTCGGCAGCGCCAGGACGCCCGTCCGAGTGAAGCGAATCAACTTTCGGTTCGCCTCGAGCTCCAGGCCGACTGCTACGCCGGCGTCTGGGCAAACAGCACCAGCCAGCGAAACATTCTCGAGCAAGGCGATTTGCAGGAAGCGCTTACCGCGGCGTCGGCGGTCGGGGATGACAGGATCCAGCAGCGGGTGACGGGGCACATCAACGTCGACGCGTTCACGCACGGGTCGGCGGCGCAGAGGTCGCAGTGGTTCAAACGGGGGTTCGACTCGGGCGATCCGAAGAGCTGCGATACCTTCGCGGGGTAACGACAACTGCGGACATAGAACCGCAAGCTGGTGGCTGCTAGCTGAACAATGCTGCTAGCTGCTGGCTGAGCCAACGGCTTTCGGCGTGTTTTCCCTGGAGCTGCCAGCCTGGGGTCCTCTGTTCCCAGTTATCAGCCGCACTCCTCTTTGGTATGTGAAATAACTGTAGGCCCACTGGACCATCACGCTCAAGCGATTCCGAAAGCCGATCAGGTAGATGATGTGG
>JALYYD010000314.1 GCA_030946775.1 Gemmatimonadota bacterium | reverse complement strand
CGAAGGGCTACAGCACGACCGCGGTGAGCGCGAACATTCGAGCGAAGATGGCCGCGATCGAAAAAACGCTCCCCGCCGGCGTGAAGATGACCGTCGTGCAGGATTCCGGCATTCGCGTCGCCAACTCCGTGCGCAACGTCGAAGAGGCGCTGCTCGAGGGCGCGATGCTAACCGTGCTGGTGGTTTTCATATTCCTGAATTCGTGGCGCTCGACGGTTATCACCGGACTCGCGCTGCCGGTATCCGTGCTCGCGTCGTTCATCGCCGTGTGGGCATTCGGGTTCACGCTCAACACGATGTCGCTCCTCGGGCTCTCGCTGGCGATCGGAATTCTCATTGACGACGCGATTGTCGTCCGCGAGAACATCGTCCGCCACATCGAGATGGGCAAAGACCATATGACGGCGGCCCACGAGGGGACGGATGAGATCGGCATGGCCGTTTCGGCGACGACGTTCTCGATCGTTTGTGTCTTCGTCCCGGTAGCGTTCATGTATGGTGTTGCGGGACAGTGGTTCAAGCCATTCGCGCTCACTATCGCCTGCAGCGTGCTCGTGTCGCTATTCGTCTCGTTCTCGCTCGATCCGATGCTCTCGGCGTACTGGGCCGACCCGCAGGTGGAAGCGCACGAGCGGCGCAATCCGATCGCGAAAGCGCTCGACCGTTTCAACGTTTGGTTCAACAAGCTTGCGGAGCGCTACAAGCTCGTCATTGCGTGGGCGCTCGACCACCGACTGGCGATGGTGCTGATCGCGGTCGTCGCTTTCGTCGGCGCACTCGCACTCCCCGCATTCGGACTTGTCGGCGCCGGATTTTTCGGCACAGATGACCGCTCGGAGCTCAACATCGCGATCGAGACTCCCCCCGGATCCAACCTCGACTACACTCGGATCAAGGCGGAGGAGGCAGGGCGCATCGCTTCGTCACACAAGGAAGTGCTGTACACCTATACGACGATCGGAACCGGCAACGGCGAAGTCTCGAACGCCAACATCTACATCCGGCTCGTCGCGAAGAAGGACCGCAGCATCGGCGCGGAAGACCTCGGCCGCGTGATGCGGCTCGAAGTCGAGAAGATCGGCGGCGCGAAGGCATCGGTGTTCACCAATCAGTTCGCCGGAAACCAGAAGCAGATTCAAATCCAGCTGCGCGGCGGCACGCCGCAAACTCTCACCGCCGCCGCCGAGAAGATTGCGGATCAAGTTCGGCAGGTGAAGGGCGCCGTAGATGTCGAGCTCTCGACGAAGGGACAAAAGCCGGAGCTCAATGTGGAGATGAATCGCGGTCTCGCCGGATCGCTCGGGATCACAGTCGGACAGGTCGCGCAGGCGCTGCGCACCGCGTTCGCCGGGATCAAGGCGGGCGACTGGGTGGACCCAAGTGGCGAAACGCGTGACGTGAACGTCCGCCTCGCTCCGGAGTCGCGCAGCAAAACCGCCGATCTCGAGCGGCTCCCGCTCGTCGTAACCGGAATGGACGGTCAGGCGACGACGCTCCCGCTCGGTCAGATCGCGACAGTTACGCAGTCCCCGGGCCCCGCGCAGATCAGCCATCTCGACGCCGACCTCGTCGTGACTGTGCAGGCAAATACATCCGGCCGTTCGCTGGGCGAAGTGATGAAGGACATCAATCCGCGCATCGCAAAGGTGACACTCCCCGCGGGCGTTCACATCACGCAGGGCGGGGAAGTTGACAGCCAGAATGAAGTGTTCGGGAGAATCTTCTCCGCATTGGGCATCGCCGTCTTGCTGATGTATCTCATCCTCGTGATGCAGTTCGGCTCATTTATCGAGCCGCTGGCGATTCTCCTCTCATTGCCGCTGTCGCTGATCGGCGTGATGCTGGCGCTGATGATCACCGGCTCGACGATCAACATCATGAGCCTGATCGGCGTGATCCTGCTGATGGGAATTGTCGCCAAGAACGCGATTCTGCTTATAGACTTCGCGAAGTGGGCGCGCGAGCGCGACGGTCTCAGCCGCCGCGATGCGATCATTCAGGCGGGCGCGATCCGTCTTCGCCCGATCATGATGACGACGCTGGCGCTCATCGCCGGAATGATTCCTGTCGCGCTCGGCCACGGCGAAGGCGCGGAATTCAGAGCGCCGCTCGGCAGGGCGGTCATCGGCGGCGTCATCACGTCGACCCTGCTTACGCTGATCGTCATCCCGACCTTCTACGAGATTCTCGACGAGTGGCGGGAGAAGCTGCTAAGAAAGTTCGGGCTGTGGAAGGAGCACCCGGCGCCGGCGCCGGCGTCGGTGCCGGAGGCAGCGCACTAGGAGCAGTCGGGCTCAGCGGGCGGTCCCCCGCGCGCCATCGTGATCAGTGCCACGGCACCGATCACAATCGCGGCGGCGACGAGCGTGCGAGTGCTTAGCGGCTCGGACGCGAAAGCCCAGCCGAGGAATACTGCGACGACAGGATTCACGAACGCGTAGGTTCCAACGAGCGCCGGCGAGACCTTGTCGAGCAGCCAGATGTACGACGTGAAGCCGATCAGCAAGCCGAAGGTGATCAGGTAAGCGAGGCCGAGCCACGACGCGCTCGTCACGCGTTGGACGTCGAAGTGTTGCGGCTCGCCGACGGCGAGCGAGAGGATGAGCAGCAGCGCTCCTCCGCCGATCATCTCCAGAGCGGTGCGCATGATCCCGGATGCTGGAAGATCGGCGTCGCGCGAGTAGAACGAGCCGAGCGCCCACGAGAGCGATCCGAAGATGAGAACTACAGCGCCGACGAGATTGATCGCCGTGTTCCCGTTGGACGCTGTCGGATTGACGAGTACGAAGATACCGACGATCCCCAGAATCAGCCCCGCGATCACCATCGGCCGCGGACGGTTTCCATTCGGGCGCACCCAGTCGATGAGCACGAGCCAGAAGGGAAGCACTGACACTAAGAGCGCCGTAAGCCCGGACGGAACCGTTTGCTCGGCCCACACGACCGCGCCGTTCCCGCCGACGAGCAGAAAGGCGCCGGCGATGAGCGCATTTCTCCAGTGAAGGCGCGGCGGGCGGGGAGATCCGCGATGCCTGCTCAACGCATAGAGGATCCCGCCGGAGATCAGGAAGCGCACGCCTGCCATCAGAAACGGAGGGAGCGATTGATCGGCGTACCTGATCGCCAGGTATGTCGATCCCCAGATCGTGTAGATCGACGCGAAGGCGATCAGGATGTGAAGCCGGCGTGCCTTTTTCAGCTCAGCGCTCAAGATGATCTTTTAGTCGAGGGAGTCGGCGCGGCGGTTCCGCTTTTTCTTCGAGTGAAGCTTCTTCGAATCGAGACGCTTTTCCTTGGCGGCGCGAGTCGGCCGGGTCGCCTTTCTCTTCTTCGGCACGACGAGCGCCGCGTTTACGACCTCGGTCAATCTCTCTTCTGCGATTTCCCGATTCCGGTGCTGGCTTCTCGTATCGCTGACGCTAATGGTAAGAACGCCGTCGGCGGTGAGTCGCGACGCGAGCTTCCGCAATAATCTCTCACGTTGAGCATCATCGAGCGATGGCGATGCACTCACGTTCCACGAGAGCTGGATGCGAGACGACGTCTTGTTCACGTGCTGGCCGCCGGCGCCGGAGGAGCGCGTCGCGCGCGCGACGAGCTCATCGCGTGGTATTTCGAAGGATCTCCGGACTCCGGCCATCGAGCAAAGCTACAACCCGCAACGGCGTGCCTGCCATTCAGAGCGCGGAATAATAATCTTGACGGGCGCGAAATTTGTATGCAATTTCTTCGTCCGTATCCCGCTCGCGGCTCGAATACTGGGGCAAGGGGGCTTCTTGAAACGCTCGGTGTTGTTTGGCTTGCTCCTTGTCGTCGCAGCAGCGAATGTCGCGCGCGCGCAGGTACGTGACAGCTCCGCCGCAGCGAAGACTTCGGTCCTTTCCGGATTTGTGAAGGACGAATACGGCGATCCGCTCGCCAACGCCGAGGTTCGCGTCGAACCCGGCGGCTACGGGATGCGAACCGATACGACCGGCACATTTCGGATCGCGGCGCCACCCGGATTTTACAACGTTGTCTTCCGCCGGCTCGGTTACCAGGCGGAGGACTTTAGCTGGAAGGCAGTGGCCGCCCAGGCGACAAGTCTTTCCATTCGGCTCGATCCGATCCCGCACTCACTCGACACGGTCACAATTGTCGATCGCCACGATCGTGCAGCGGGCGCATCATCGATCGGCGGGGTCGTCGTCGATACCGATCTGCAACCGATCCCAGGCGTGGAGCTGCAGCTCATCGGTACCGGACGTCACGCGACGTCATACGAGGACGGTGTCTTCTTCTTCTCCGGCTTGGCGGAAGGCAGTTACGTCGTACGCGCGCGGAGGATGGGATTCACGCCGGTGAATCTGACGGTGAAGGTCGGGAAGGGTGAGCTGCACGATGTCGCGATCCGCTTGACGGCGCTGCCTCACACACTGGCAACGGTCGAAGTAAACGAGAAAAGCGGATTCGGTCAGTCCGGAGTAGCGTGGGAGGAGTTCGACAGGAGACAGCGCTGGAAGAATGGCCTCACAGCCACGGTAGGCCGAGATGAATTGGCGCGTCTTGGAAAAACTCCGCTCGACTGGGCCTTGCGGCGGAGTTCCGCCGCGGCCTCGCTCGTTGGACTGCCGAGCTGGTTCGGCGCAGGCAAAAACACATCGATCCTCGGCGGGGGGAGCAGCGGCGGCCCCGGCGGAGTAGCAGATGACGTCTGCGTGCTCGTGAATGGCATGCTGGGGGAGAGAAGACCTCTGTCTTCATTCAACGCGCAGGAAGTGGAGCGTGTCGAAGTCTACCCTGCAGATACCGACTGGAGTCTGACCGTCGGTTCACGAATGATGCTGGTGAAAGGTTGCGAGCCCGACGGAATCCATCATCCGCCCTACTTCGTCATATGGATGCGCGGCAACTCTTAGCCGCGCTAGCTCATCTCCACCGAAAAATCTTCAGCGCCACGACAAAGCTCACGACCATCCACACCGCCATCACCAACAGCTGCGGCATCACCCCCGCCAGCGTCGCGCCCTCGAGCATGTTCGCCCGCAGCGCGTCGTTTACCGCCGTCAGCGGCAGCGCCTTGATGAATGGCTGCACCACCGATGGGAAATTCGCCGACGAAAAGAACACGCCCGACAGAATCCACATCGGCAGCATTATGAAGTTCATCAACCCCTGCACGCCTTCTGTCGTCTCCGCGCGTGATGCGACGAGGAGGCCGAGCGCGCTGAACGAGAACGCGGCGAGAAGGCAGATCAACGCGAGCACCGCAAAGCTTCCGCGCAGCGGGACTCCGAACACGTAGCGGCCGAACAGCAGCAGCGTCGCTACCTCAAGAACGAGGAATCCAAGCCGCGATAGAAGGAATGAAAATAGATACTGCGACCTCTTCATCGGCGTCGCCATATATCTCTTCAGCAGCTTCTGGTTGCGCGCTGTCACGATCGCAAAGCCGAGCCCCCAGATGCCGCTGCCCATCAGATTCATCCCGAGCAGTCCCGGGATTACGAAATCGATGTAGCGGGATCCCTTTTCGCTCACGTACGAATCATTCGCGGGCACGGGATCGACGCGCCCCGCCGCCCGCTGAATTGCGCGGTTCGCCAGAAGCCGGGCGGTTGATGCGTCGCCACGCGCTTGGTCGTACACGTATTGAACTCCGCCCGGTTGCGGTACGACGAGTATCGCGACCTTGCCTGTGCGCAGCGCCTTCCGTGCCGCGGAATCCCCATACGCCTCGGTGACGATCGTCGTGTCGGCCTTCAATGCCGCGACCGCGGATGCGCTCGCTCCATTCGTCACAACTCCGATGTGCGGTTTGTCCGGTCCGCGCTGACGGAATGCGAGGCCAAGCCCCGCCGCCATAAGGATCGGAAAGACGAACGTCCAGAAAACCGCCTCTGGCTCGCGGATGAATCCCTTGAACCGCGTGCTTGTCATCTGATAAAGCGGATGATCGGCCATCGTCCGGCGCTCCGTGTTCTCACTCATCGCGCAGCGTCCTCCCGGTGAGCGACACGAATACGTCTTCGAGCGTCGCCGAAGTGCGCCGCGGCTCCGGCGGCGGCAGATGCGACAGATCCACCGAATCGATCAGCTCGTTCGTCTTTCCCTCCGCGATCACCTTGCCGTGATCCACGATCGCGATGCGGTCGCAGAGTCTCTCCGCCTCATCCATATAGTGTGTCGTGAGCACGATCGTCCGGCCGCTCTCGCGAAAGCGGCTGATCAGATCCCACAGCGAGCGGCGCGACTGCGGGTCGAGACCTGTCGTCGGCTCGTCGAGAAAAAGAATTTCCGGATCGCCGACGAGAGCGCACGCGATTGCGAGGCGCTGCTTCTGTCCGCCGGAAAGATTTCCCACTCGCGCATCGCGCTTCTCTTCGAGCTCGACAAGGCCGATCACCTCATCCACCGTTTTCCGCTGCCGATAAAAACTTCTGAACATCGCCAGCGTTTCTGCCACCGTCAGCTTCTCGGCGAGCTTCGTGTCCTGGAGCTGCACTCCCAATCTTTCCTTCAGCTCATCCCCCTCGGTAGACCAGTCGTGACCAAGTACTTGGACGGTTCCGGAATCCGGGGAAAGAAGTCCCTCGCAAATCTCGATCGTCGTCGTCTTGCCCGCGCCGTTCGGGCCGAGGAGACCGAAACATTCCCCTCGATTTACCTCGAGGTTGAGTCCATCCACGGCGACGACGTCGCCGTATGACTTTCGAAGATCACGAACGAGAAGAGCAGGGCTATCTGTCATCATAGTGGGACCGAGGTGTCACGAATGATGTACATCGCTTTTGTATACAAATGTTTGAAACTCCCGCTAACTTCTTACCGTAACGAGAGATGTCATTTTTTGGGTCCGCGAGCACCACTACTGCGTTTCGTGCGCTCGAACCCGATCGGAGAAACTATGCGTA
>JALYYD010000306.1 GCA_030946775.1 Gemmatimonadota bacterium | reverse complement strand
TCCCTCGAGAGGCCACCGGCGGGCGCGCGAACGAGAGCGCGAATTCCCGCGAGCAGCATTACGGTGAGAGTGCCGAGCCAGGTTGACGCGGCAAGAATGTGCACGGCATTGACTCTACCCGAGAAGCCGCGCGCGGTGACCAGCGGCTGAAGAACCGCGGCGAGAATTCCGATTGCCGCCATCGGCCAGCCCATCTTCGGAGAAACGCGAGTCGCAAGCGTGTATCCGACCAGCGCGATCGCGAGCTCGATCATCTGGAACTGGAACCGCCCGATTGCCTTCGGCAGCGATGCCGAGAACGTCTTGTGGTGTAGAAGCGCGTTCAGCTCAATGCTGCCCAGCGAAGATAGAATCAGCAGGAAGATGCCGATCACGCCGAGAGTGGCCGCCGCGTTCCTGCCGATCATCGCCTCCCCGCCGCTCTCGCGATCGAAGCGGGGCAGGATCAGGTACCGATATCCGACCGCACCGATGGCGAGAAAGTATCCGGCGAACTTGACGTACTCCCCGAGCACTTGGTTCCAGGCCAGCGATTCGCCTCCCGGAGGCGGGCCTTGGGGTGCAGCAGCCTGCAGCAATGAAAAGAGTGTCATCTGATGTTAAGCCCGATCGGAGATGAGTCGTAATTGGCCAGGAGGTCGGCCGGCCCGTCATAAATTGCACTCGCACCGGCGAGGTTGGAATCCAGCCACCCCCCGCTGCGAAAAGCGATGATGCGCACTCCGGCCCGATGCGCCGCCTCGACGTCGTACGGAGTGTCGCCAAGCATCAGCAGGCCGCTCCTGTCGAATCCACTTTTCTTCACCGCGGCAATCACTATGTCCGGATCAGGCTTTGAGTGCTCGGCGTCGCCGGATGTTGCCTTCTCTTCCATCAAGTCCGCGACTTCGGCGGCCCGGAGTAATACGCGCAGCTCCTCAGGTTGTGCTGAAGTCGCGATTACAGTGGCGAGCCCGTCGTTGCGGATCCTCTGCACGAGAGCCCGTCCGTCCGTTAGAGGCCGAAGCGTGGGGACGTATTTCTTTTTGAAGAGAGCCCAGCGTTTCCTGCCCAGCTCTTTTCCTTGATCGCTGTCCGCCTCCACGCCGATCGCTTTCGGGAGGAGCTTGTCACCTCCCATTCCGATCATAGGGCGGACGACGTCGAACGGGACGTCGTACCCGGCTTCCGAAAAAATCTCCACCCACGACTCGGCGTGGGCGTCGTTGCTGTCGACGAGAGTGCCGTCAACGTCGAAGATGATTCCCCGTAACACCTGCGGCTGCTACCTCATTTTCTGTTGAATCGCTTCTGCGGCGTCGAGGTGGCTCTGAATGCTCGGCGCCGCTTTCTGAATCAAATTCTTCAGCTCGGTGCTCTGCGACGCTGGCATCGCCCTGACCGCGGTCGCCAAAACCTGTTTGTGGTACGCCACTTCGTGCTCGATGTACGCGCGGTCGAATTCCTTCCCCTTTGCGGTGTTGTTGAAGAGATCGACGTACTTCTGCAGCTCCGCTGCACTGTTGTCACCGGCGGGTAGCTGCGCGGCGACGCCCAGCTTCTTCGCCAGCTCCTGTCCCGCCTGACGCAGCGCGTGATGATCGCGCATCGTCGTCTTGCCGAAGTTCCGAATGTCGGCGCTCGTTCCCTTCACCGCTGCGATCGCGCCCCAGGCGCTGTCGGACGCATTTGCCGCGTCGAGAATTGCCAGGATATTGGCGTCGGTCAGCGCGCTCGGCGTCGCCGAAGTTCCGGCGACTGATGCCCTCGCCGCCACTGCGGAATTATGATCTGCCGCAGCGTCCTTCTTAGCGCAGGCGGCCAAAGCGCCCGCCACCAGCGCCATCGCGGCTGCCCGCGCAATCTTCGTCACTCGCATTACAGCTCCCGTCGGCACAAAGTGTTTTCGCCTGCTTGGCAGCAGGCGCTCCCGTGGTGCATTCGCCCGGAAGTGGGGCAAAAATCGTACGAGTGACGTTGAACTGCGAGACAGTCAGGGTTAGCCTTTTCCCATGCCCTCTACGAGCAAACCCGCCGGTCCGCCGGTCTCCGGTTTCATCCGCCACAACTTCCGGCATTTCAACGCGGCTTCGCTCGTCGACGCTGCTGACGGCTACGTCCGGCATCTGGATGGCGGCGGCAGCATGATGATCACCCTCGCCGGCGCGATGAGCACCGCGGAGCTCGGACGGTCGCTCGCCGAGATGATCCGGCAGGACAAGGTGCACGCGATATGCTGCACCGGCGCCAATCTGGAAGAGGACATCTTCAACCTCGTCGCGCATGACTACTACGAGCGCGTTCCGCACTACCGGGATCTCACACCGGCCGACGAACAGGCGCTGCTCGAGCGTCACATGAACCGCGTCACCGATACGTGCATCCCCGAAATGGAAGCGAGGCGGAGGATCGAGTCGGTCGTGCTCGAGGAATGGGTCGCCGCAGATCAGAAG
>JALYYD010000272.1 GCA_030946775.1 Gemmatimonadota bacterium | reverse complement strand
GCGTAGCTCACGGCGAGGCGCTCCGCGGCGCCGCCGCGCATTGCGTAGCGGACGAGGCCGAGCTTGAGGTATTTAGCCAGCCTCGTGCGCCGCTCATCGGGTGTGGCGGAATTCGGAACGGTGAATCGAAGCGTGTCGGAGAGCGCGGCCAGCTCCCGTAGTCCGATGAAGTTGAGCGCATAAGCAGTTCCGGCGCCCCCCGTTGGTTCTGCCGTAACAAGCACGTGGACCGATGCGTCGGCCCTGTCGCGCATATGATCGATGAAAGTGATCTCGCGGCGGAAGTACACATCGTCGCATCCGTTGACCTGACAGTCTAGATAAACGCGAATCTGCCGAGTGGAGTCGGCCGCCTGTGACCTGGCCGTGCCGGGTATCGCGAACTGGAGGCAGACCACTGCAACCACTGGAGCGAACAGGCGCACGCGCATCGATTTCCCCTGAAGAAAAGTGACGGTCGAAAATGCGTCACTTTGGGAAATGCGCGAGAGCAAGTTTGCGAGCTAATCAAATCCTCGCAAAACCGTAATCAAATTCTAATGTTGGCCGCTGTTACCCTGCTATTTCCCGGCCTCGAGCAAATGGCGAAACTCGCGCGGCTGCGACCGCAGGTATTGCTTCGGCGCCCGGACGGTAGCTCCGAAATGGGCCGCCGCATGCCAGGGCCAATGGGGGTCGTACAGCATTCCTCGCGCGAGCGCTATCAGATCCGCGTCGCCGTCGCGAAGGATCGCTTCCGCCTGCTCGAATTCGGTGATGAGTCCGACCGCAATAACCGGGATCGAGACGACGGCTTTAATTGCGCGGGCGAGCGGGACCTGATAACCGGGCTCAACGGGAATCTTCTGGTGCGCGACCAATCCGCCGCTGGAAACGTGAATCGCAGCGCACCCGCGCTTCTCCAGCTCGCGCGAAAACTCCGCTGACTGCTGGGCGTCCCAGCCGCCTTCGGCCCAATCTGTTCCGGAGATTCGCACGGTCACGGGACGGTCCGCCGGAAATGCTTCGCGCACAGCGTCGAACACTTCGAGCGGGAAACGCATTCGGTTCTCGAGACTCCCGCCGTATTCGTCGTCCCGCCGGTTCGACAGTGGCGACAGGAATTCGTGAAGCAGGTAGCCGTGCGCGCCGTGCAGCTGGATCGCCGAGAGGTCGAGCCGAGCGGCGCGCCGGGCGGAATCGACAAACGCATCGCGAATGCGCGCGAGGCCGGCGCGGGCGAGCGCGACGGGGGGATTGTCGCCGTCGTGAAAGGGGATCGCCGATGGCGCGAACGTTTGCCAGCCGTTCGCATCAGTCGGCGCGATCTGAGCGCCGCCCTTCCAGGGCACTTCAGTTGAAGCTTTTCTCCCGGCGTGAGCGAGCTGGATTCCGATCGGCATCTCCGACCAGCGGCGAATGCTCTCGAGCGTGCGCCGCATCGCGTCTTCATTCGCGTCGGAGTACAGACCCGAATCGGCGTAGCTAATTCGTCCCTGTGGGAGGACTGCGGTGGCTTCGATGGTGAGGAAGCCCGCTCCGGAAAGCGCGAGCTGCCCGAGGTGGATGAGATGCCAATCCGTCATCGAGCCATCGATAGCCGAGTACTGGCACATCGGCGCGATCACGATGCGGTTCGCGAGCTCGAGGCCGCCGACCGATATCGGAGTGAAGAGGAGAGATCCGGTCAACCTTGCGGTGCCCAACCAAAACCGGGTTCGTGTCTCAGTGCAGTGTGCCCCGCACTCAGTGGTTCGAAATTCCCGGTTTCTTGGTGGTGATGAGTATCACCCCGTTGAATCCGCGCGAGCCGTAGATGGCTGCGTCAGGCCCCGTCAGAACCTTGATGGTCGCGATGTCGGCGGGATTGATGCCGGTCAAAGCGCCTCCCGGTCCGGGCTCATATGGGGAGTCGTTGAGAAGGAACAACGGAGCCTCCGTGCCATCGAGCGAACGGTCCGATCGTATCTGGAGCGCAACTCCGCCGTCTCCGGTGCGCGCTACCTTGAGTCCGGGCACGTGCATCCGTATGATCACATCGACAGGGTCACCGGCGGCTTCCCGCTCGGCGCCCACACGCGAGTTGTCGGCGGCCGGTTGCTGATTGCCCGACGCGCACCCGAGGGCGAGGGCGAAGCTGGTCGCCGTCAGAGATCCCTGCGACAAGAACCGTTTCATATGAGTTTTGCGGCAGCGCCGCGTTCGAGAGGGGAGGCTCGTCTCACCACTGTATAATGCTAACTCTTCCTCGCCGACCTGTCCTCTTCCATTTCTTGCGCGCGGGACGTCGGGCCTGGCCAGCGACCACTTCTCAGCGCCAATGACCTTCCTGAGAATCGCGAGATTACGCAGGAACATAGATCAACCGGATCACATCCTCGTCAATCCGGTCACTAGCTACGAGGCGGAGACGAGGCCGGGGTCCGGCGAAATATGGTTTTCCGTGACCGAGGACGACGGGATGCAGGTAGATCCGATACTCATCGATCAGGCCAAGTTTGGTCAGACTGTGCGCCAACTCCGGGCCGGCAACTTCGATCTCCCCGTCGCGTGTGGCCTTTATCTCGCGGATCGCGCCCTCGAGATCTTCCTCAACAAGCCTGGCGTTGGGACCGACGGAGTTCAACGACCGAGAGACGACCCATTTCGGCTGGGCCCGCCACGCTGCCGCGAAGGCGTGTTCGTCCGCGTTCCATTCAGGCTGGTCGTCGTCCCAGTAACGCATTACCTCATACATTCGGCTGCCGTACACACTCCCCGCCTGCCGCTGAGCTTCCTCGACGAAGTGGCGAA
>JALYYD010000266.1 GCA_030946775.1 Gemmatimonadota bacterium | reverse complement strand
GGCAGGGACTGAGCGCGGTGCCGGTGATGAAGTATGCGGTGCTGATCAATCCGCTGGTGTACGTGGCGGAGGGGATGCGTGGCGCGCTGACTCCGGCGGCGCCGCACATGCCGCTCGGCGCGGTGGTTGGGGCGCTGATCGCAATCAGCGTCGTGTTCTGGTCGCTGGGGATGCGTTCGTTTATGAAGAGGGCGCTGGGGTAGGGGTCATTAATAGCAACCCGCGGACGCGGTAGTCGTACAAATCGCGTTCCGGCCGCCGAAAGCGACGATCGGTTTCGGCGAGCCTTTCAAATTCGGCGAAGTCATTTCCAGCATTTATTAGAAGCCGCTCTCTCCCGGCTCCATGAGTCGAGCTTGCAAACCGGCGTGCTCGAACGAGCGTTGTTTCCTTTTCCGCTCGTTTGTGTGGCGGCACGCGAGCGGCGAAGGAATTGATTTTCTCGAGCAGATTTCGCCGGCGCCGAAGGGATGAACCGTCCACAATTCCCGCGACCGCTTTCGCCTGCCGGACCAACAGCCAGGCGCGAAGTCTTTGGAGCGCGCTCTCGACTGCGTGTTGGTCGACCGGGATGTCCGCTCCGCCCGCGTCGGATGCAATGCCCCCAATTTCCGCTAGGGAATCGAAGATATGATCGGATCCGCCAGCCACGAGAAATGGGATTCCATTCTGCTCGACCAAGGCGAGAAAGCCTGACTGCGATGATTCTATCGCGGCGACGACAGTGCAATCGTTCACATCGCCTTGCACACCGGATCGCCAGCGTCGCATCACTGTGCGCAACGATTCGTGGATTTCGTTGACCGGCCGAACAGCGGCGGGAGCTGGCGAGCTCGAAAGACAGTGATCGTAGTTTGTCCCTATCATTGTCGATGCAGTTTGCCACTTCGCCGCGACGATTGCGGCGCCGCGAAGAATCTGCTCGCACGACGGCGGTGGAAGAAAGCCGAAGACGCGCACTTCAGGATGCCGGGACCCGATCCGTGCGATGCGCCCGATGCGTTGATCCATTCTTGCCGCTGTCCACGGTATGTCGAGATGGACGACGGCGCGCGCCCGCTGGAGATTCACTCCTTCGCTCAAGAGATCTGTCGTGAGAAGCAGATCAATGCGCTCTGGCTCGCGGATCGGATGTGAATCGGGCGCGAACTGGCATTCGATCTCCCGCTTCGAAATCGGTCCACCCGCGACGCGACCGCCTCTTGACGTCATCACCGCGATGTGGCCAGTGGCACACAGCCGCCGGAAAAATGCTGTAACGGTCGCCTCGTAGGATGCGAACGCAATGATCGGTTCTCCGCGCAGTTTGCGCATTAGACCGCGCAGCTTCTCGCACTTCGTCTCGTCGAGGGGGCGGTTTTGCCCGAGGCGATCTGTCAGCTCACGCAGTGCTGCGTAATGCGCGCGAACCGCCAAGAGCAACCGATCGATGCCGAAGTCCTGCGTTTTCAGTGGCAGTAGCCCGGGAAGCCCGAGTTGTACTGAATCATCACCAGTGACCCAGGTTCTCATCTCCGCTGCCGTCGGGTACTCACCCGCCGCAAGCGAAGCTTCCAATGCGATGGCACGAGCGAGACGCCGTCTAAGCGCAGCCGCCAATGCAGCTTCGCTCGACGCCCACTGGCGCAGCAGTCCGAGGGCGAGCAACCGCGACGCCATCCCGGAATCGCGAAAGGGAATCGGCGTGGGGAGCGCGAGCACTGCATCGGCGATTCCGTGGGAATCTCCTCCCAGCCACCATTCGGTGGCCGCGACTTCGGGAATTCTCGCTGAGCTGGCAATCTCGCTTCTTTCGCGCCGGACGATCAGTCGGGTCAAGTCGGAGTCCGTGAGGTATTGAGACTTGGCACCTAGAAAAAGTGATGTGAGCGACTCCAGATCCTTCCGCGAGTTATGAATGGGGGTAGCGGTCATCAACAGGACGGGCCGGTCAGCTATAAGCGCGCCAAGCGAGCTGAATCGTCGCGTTGCGCTGTTTCGAAAGTGATGTGCCTCGTCAACAATCACACAGTCACAGCTCGTGGTAGCCGGCGTGCGCCTGCTGAGTGATTCTGTGCTGACAAGCGAACAGCTTACGCCAGTGCTGCGCATTGCCGCAGTCCACATTTCTCGTAGCGCCGCCGGGGCGATGATAAGCGGACATTTCATTTGCTTGGCCACCGCCAGCCCTACGAAGGTCTTGCCGGCGCCGACGGCATCACACAGAAATGCGCCGCCGAATTCTTCAAATGCGCCGATTATTCGGGCGATGGCTTCCGCCTGATGCGGCGCGAGATCAATCTCTCCGATCGACGTCTCGGTTTCCGCGCACTTCAGGAACAGCGTCGCAATGTGCGAGCGGACACGGTCACCAGTATCGACTAGGTACGCTGTGTCCACGATATCAGTGGCTCCATATCACGCCTCTTAAGGCGATATGCTTCGAGTGATGCGTCCATCAGCTGCAGCTGATCAGGGATACTTCCGGCCAGGGCCCTCTCTCCGAGCGGCGCGAGTAATTTCACGGCGCGCTCCCAGTCGTTAGGAAGTGGCATCAACGACATCGTCCACCCGAGGTAACGGCGATACCCGCCCCGCGCCGGTTCAGCGATGGTGTTGAGCCACGCCGAGAGGAGCGGGCCATTGAGAAGAACCATTAGCGCGAGCGCGTCGTCTTTTCTCTCGCACCGTGCGACATAGCAGGTGTTGAGCGGCACGATGTCGGATTCCGCGGGTGCCAAGAAAGCGCGCGGGATTTTTCCGAAGTCACACCACACGACTCTGAACAGCCGGGAGCTCGCGCCTTCGGTCCGGTACAGCGACCACCATCGACTTGATCCGTGGTGATCCGACCGCCGCTCGAGGGTTCGGCGCCATTTCGACAATCGCGCGAGAGTACCGGGAGGAAGCTTCGGAAGCGGCGCGCCATTGCGACCGTGCGTCCAGATAATTCGTTCGCGGACTTCGGGCGATACCCACGGCGTGAGCGTCTCCCCTCGCACTACCGGACGAAGGAGTGCCGGCTCCATTCCCGTTGTGTTGTCCTCCGGGCCAATGACGAACGCCGCATTGCAGCCAGTTTTCACCCCCAACACCGGCCTGCCGATGCGACTCTCGGCAAGCGGGTGACCCATTCGGCTCAATTTCTCGAAGGACGCGCGCACCTGATCGGGGAGAAGAAGCCACGGACTACCGCGTGTATGATCGAGCGGCAGTCGATCCGCTGTCATTTCCCATTGGAGCGCCGAGCCTCGGCGATGCACGGCGGCGGCAAAGTGTGAATCTCCCCGAGGGAGCTTCGCCTCGGATCGCCGCCCGACTATGAGCGAGGGATAGACAGCGGCATCGAATCCTGATCGGGACTCGGTCATATCTTCGAGAGCGGTTATCTCGACGGTCCGTGCTACCATGGCGCGCACGCCTCCACCGGATAGAGAGCGCCAGATTTTTGCGGGTACGAGCAGGGCCAGCGCCCCGGAATCGCGCAGCAGGTGAACGGATCGTTCGATGAACAGGGATGCGAGATCGACCTGATTCGCGAAAGCCCGCCCTGAGCCCGCGAGATCCGCTCCTTCGCGCCACGCCGCTCGGCTGAAGCTTTCGTATTCCTGCTTAAGCTCAGCGCGGGCCTGTGCGCTGATGTGATGAATGCGAACCCAGGGCGGGTTGCCGATCACGAGATCGAAGCCCCCAAAAGCGTTCACATCGGCAAAGTGAACTGTAAAGGAGAATGGGAGCGCGGCTCCCGCTTTCAACCGGCGACCCCGGGCTGTTGCCGCTCGCGCTGCCTTTCTAAGAGAGCGGAGGCTGTCGAGTGTTCGGGCGGTTTGTGTCCGCACGCCGAACAGATCGGGCGACCTTGCTGCCAGAACGATGTCACGACGCCGATGGCTCAGCACCGAGCGTTGGCGTTCGATTTCCGCTATCGCTTCCCGCCGCTCCTCACGATCCAACTGTCTGGCCAATCCCTTCTTTCTGGATCCGACCGCCCGCGCATATCGGCATTTCAGCTGCGCGAGCTTTTGTCCCCGGGAGCCCGACTGATTGCTCGTGAAGGCTTTACCGGAGAGCGAATCGCCGATTCGGATTTGGCGATCGAGATTGGGAAGCGGCAGAACGTGCATCGGGTCGGGATCGGCACTGTCAATTACGATGGCGAGCCATAGCCGGAGCTGGCAGAGCCAAACTGCCATCGGATTTATGTCCACGCCGTAGATGGACGACACGAGCGATTTTCTGCGAATCGTCGATGCCGTGCCCGTCTCACCCAGGCGTAACCGAAGGTCAGCCACCCGATCGAGGGCGTGAACGAGAAAGGCGCCCGATCCGCATGCGGGGTCGATAATTCGGAGCGACTGAATACGAACCAGGAGCCGGGTTCGGGACTCCGGGTCCGGGATCTCCCCGGCCGCGAGCAACGCACGCAATGTGTCGCTATCAGTTACCGGCGACAGTGCGGTGACGAACCCGGATTCGGTGATGTGCTCGACGAGACGTTGCGGTGTATAGAACGCGCCGCCCGTCTTTCTCTCCTCCGCGGCCATCAATGCTTCGAAGGTCTTTCCGAGAATCTCCGGATCCACCGCTGTCTCGGACCACACGCCGCTCTCTTCGCGTGCGCTGAATCGAAAAGTCGTAAGCAGCCGGGAAAAGATCTCACTGAACGCGTCGTCGGGGAGATCCGCTTGTGGGAATGCCTTCTCGAGAGCCGTTCGCGTGAACAATCCCCCATTCAAGAAGGGGATTTTCCCAAACGCGAGCGCCCGTTCCGCCCGGTTGGGAACCCTCGTGTTGAGTGTGCCAAAGAAAAGAGGGCGAAGGACCGTGCGGTGATAGCTTCCGCCGGAAACCATGCAGCGTGCGAACTGATTGGCGAGGAAATCAAAATCTCCTCCGAGCCAGCCTTTCGCTTCGAGGAAGGAAAGGAAGAGAAGGCGGGAGATCGTGAGCACAGCAATTTCTTTGCGCGCAGCCTTTCCGACGGGCGATGGAAGCTGCTGCGGAACGGTATCCACGACTTCCGTGAGCGCGCAAAAAAACCTGCGCGTAATCGCTTCTCTGCCGAGCAGCTCGACCCAGCGCACGTGCGTAAGGATGTCGGACGTGGATTGCGCGGCGGCGAGCGCGCAAAGAGTGTCCGCGTCGCTCTCCAGAATGCGATCGTTGCCTGCGATCAGCGCAACGACTCGCGGCCGCCTGCCGCCGCTTTGCCAGCAGGCGATGCAGAACTCGCCAGAGGAGCGATGAATGGTGAACAGTACCCAGAGCAGGTGCGGCACGGCTGCGGAAAGTGCCGCGCTTGTGTGGAGGAGAATCTCCCGCGAGCCGGCTGTGCTTGCGACCTCCATCACCAGGCCTCGGATCGCACCAGATCCGCGCGTTACCCCAACAAAAGTTACGTCGTGGTGAAGTCCGAGATCACGACGGCTGAGTTCATCGAGCGGAAGGACGGGCGCGGAAAAACCCAGCATCTCGAGAATGGGTTTGGCTCCTGCAGCACTGGTCGCATTTGCGAGAATCCTCGAGGCATTTCTGATCGCGTCCACGCGGGATGGTATCCGCGCCGTGCCAACTCCAACCCATCGTTCCTTCGCCGCTTACTGCGAAACCGCGCAAAAAAGGGAGCCCCGTTTCCGAGGCGCCCTTTTCGCTTGGAGTGGTGCTTAGCGGTTGCTGCCGCTGCCGCCACCGGAGCTGCCCGAGCTTCCGCTCCCGCCCGAACTGCTGTTCGAATCGCCGCGATCTCTGCTCGCGCCGCCGCTGGAACCGCGATCGCCGCTGTTGCCGCCGGGCGAGCCGCTCATTCCACCGCGGTTCGAGGTCTCGTCACCCGTCGAGCTCCCTCTGTCGCCGCCGGTCGAGCCATCGGTCTGGGAGCCGATGTTCCGGTCCTGCGTGTCGGAATCGCTTCTGCCGTTTCTGCCGTCTTGATTCGCCATTGTGCAGCCTCCTGATGTGTTGGTTTTCGTGGCCAACAGAAAAGCAACGCGCGTGCCATTTTTATTTGTCCGCGGCAGTATTTTTTATACGTTGTGTTGGCACGAAATATTCTTCGATCACGGGACTCCCATTCTTCCTCCGCCGCTAAAAAAGAATTCGCGCGTTGCGCTGGTTTCTCCCGCCGGCCCCGCTACAGCTGAAGAGCTCGAGCGCTCCGCCGACAACGCGCGCTCGCTCGGATGGGAACCGGTCACCGGACAGCACGCCGGCAAAAAGCATTTCGGCTACCTCGCCGGCGAAGACGCGCACCGCCTCGAAGATCTCAACGACGCAATTCGCGACGCGAAGGTTGACGGCATCTGGTGCACACGCGGCGGATACGGCGCGATGCGCCTCATCGAACAGCTCGACTACGACGCGCTGAAAAAGAATCCGAAAACGATCATCGGCTACTCCGACATCACCGCGCTCCACTCGGCCATCTACAACAAGACCGGGCTCGTCACCTTTCACGGTCCCACCGCCCGCGAGAAGCTCACCGATTTCTCGCGCGTCTCTCTAATGAAGGCGGTGGCCGAGCGCACCGATCCGTGCGGCGTCGCGGAGAATGCGCGCGAGATTGCGCCCGGCCGCGCCGAGGGACGGCTGGCGGGCGGAAATCTCTCCACGCTCGTTGCGCTCGTCGGTACGCCGTACGCGACGGATCTCGATGGCGCGATTCTCATCCTCGAGGACGTCAACGAGACGCTCTACCGCGTGGATAGAATGCTGCACCAGCTTCTCCTCGCCGGGTCCTTCAAGGGATGCCGCGGAATCGCGTTCGGTGATTTCACCGGCGCGGAGGAGGAGGGGAAGACGGAAGGACTCGACGCGCTGATCGGGATGTTCGCGAAGCAGCTCGGAGTCCCGTGTCTCGGCGGGATTCCCGTCGGGCACATCGCCGAGCAGTGGACGATTCCATTCGGCGCGATCGCGACGCTCGACACGGCGAAGCGAAGCATCAACGTCACATTCAAAGAGGCGGCACGATGACGTACAAGACTGGAGCGGAGATCACCGAGGAGGCGAAGGCGCAGATCACCGAGGTGAAGCCCGCCGAGGTGAAGGCGATGCTCGATGCCAAGGAAGACGTCGTCTATCTCGACGTGCGCGAGCCCAACGAGTGGAACCTCGGGCGGATCCCCGGAGCGGTGCATCTGCCACGGGGAACCCTCGAGGGAAAGCTGGAGGGGATGGTGGACCGCGGACGGGAAATCGTGGTCTATTGCGCGAGCGGAAATCGCTCCGCGCTCGCCGCACTGACGATGAAGCAGATGGGCTACGACAACGTCGCCTCGATGAGCGGGGGAATGCAGGCGTGGTCCGATGTCGGCGGACCGGTAGAAGGATGACCGATCCGGGCGGGTTCGAGCTCGACCGGCTCGGCGGCGAGACGCAATCAGAGGCGCCGTCGGAGTGGTTCGAAGTCGAGGGAGCGATGGGCCCGATTCGCGGCGAAGTATTTCGCGCGCACAATGCGGCGGGCACCGTCATCATCTGCCACGGCTTCAAGGGATTCGCGCACTGGGGATTCTTTCCGCATCTGGCGCGCGAGATTCGCAGCGCGGGGCTCAACGCGATCACCTTCGATTTCTCCGGCAGCGGGATGGGCGCCGACCGCGAGAGCGCGACGGAAGAGGAGCGGTTCAACAACAACACTTTCAGCGCCGAGGTATCCGATCTCGATAAAGTGATCGCGACGGCGCGCGCGGAAGGATGGCTGGAGGGAAAGTTCGGATTGTTCGGCCATTCGCGCGGCGGCGGAGTCGCGATCCTTCACGCGGGAGCCGACGAGAACGTCGGGGCGCTGGTGACTTGGAACTCCATCTCTCACGTGAACCGCTGGGGCGCTGCGGAGGAAAAAGTGTGGCGTGATCGCGGCTACGCGGAGATCGCCAATTCGCGCACTGGCCAGGTGTTCAAGTTGGGAACGGCGCTGCTCGACGACGTCGCGAGCAACGCGAGGGGATCGCTCGACGTTCAGGCGGCCGCGTCGCGCGTGAAGGCGCCGTGGCTGATCTTGCACGGAAAGTCGGATGAGACGGTTCCGCCAGCGGAGGCGGAGAGTCTCGCCACCGCGTCGAAAGGGAAGGCGACTCTTCGTCTCATCGAGGGGAATCACGGCTTCGATGGAAAGCATCCACTGGTGGAAGTCCCGTCGAATCTCGCCCACGCAGTTCAAGAAACTGTGTCGTTCTTCAGCGAGAAGCTGGGCAAGTAGCGCGTGGGCTCGATGAAGATTCTCGAGCACCCGGACATCATCCGCCTTCGCGATGCGCTGAGCGCGCACTCGGCGCAGCTCTACCCCGATTCGGCGATGAAGCGCGCCGCCGTTGCGATAACGCTCCGCGCCGGGGCGGACGGTGAGCTGGAGCTGCTGTTTATCAAGAGGGCGGAGTATCCCGGCGATCCGTGGAGCGGACAGATCGCCTTCCCCGGAGGGCGAAGAGAAGCGCAGGACTCATCGCTCGAAGAGACGGCGATTCGGGAGACGCGCGAGGAAACGGGACTCGACATCTCCGCGAGCGGGCGGATAATCGGCGCGCTCGACGAAGTGCAGCCGCAGTCGGTGCGGCTGCCGGAGCTCGTCGTCGCGCCTTTCGTCGCGGTGGTGGACGACGTTCCCCCATTTACCCTCGCGGGCGAAGTCGCCACTGCCTTCTGGGTTCCGCTCGCTTCGCTGCACGTGGGCGATTCCTGGCGCGATACCGAGG
>JALYYD010000232.1 GCA_030946775.1 Gemmatimonadota bacterium | reverse complement strand
TGGCTGAGCTGTCCGACGTTGGAAGCGAGCGCTTCGAGCGCGGTGCGGGCGTGAACGGCGAGATCGTTGGCGTGAAGTGACGGAGCAACAGCGCGCGCGGGCAAGGCCAGGCAGATCGCGGGGCTCGTGTTCCGTAATTATTCCCGCAAGCTGAAGTGGACAGCGTACTCGTGAACGGAGGCGAATCTGTAGGCTCAGGCAGCTGGAAAGTTCACTGGGCATACGATTTCGCCGCCAAGGATCTGGCTGCGAAGTGAGAGGCGCGAAGTTTTTTCTCGCGGTCGTCTTGGTGGCCTTAAACCCTCTCATCGGGCCGTAATTACACCCAAAAACAGGGGCCTAATTAACCCCCTGAAAACGGCCTAAAATCAACAAAATCAATGCTTTACATAACGCCGAAAAGGTGTTAAACTTCTGTTTGAAGCGAATGGCGATGACGATTGCGGGTGCTTCCGAGAGGGCTGTCTACACGCCTCCCGGCGTAACCCTTTTCCAGGCCAACAGTCCAGGAGAAGTGATGGATAAACGCAACTATCTGACGGTTGTTCCGACGATCCTGGCCGCCGTTTCCGGCGCCGTGTACCTCGGATCGAAGGCGATTCCTGCTACCACGATTCCGACCACCGGCCCGGTTTTGTCGGCGGTTGCGGCGTTCGCGACGCCGCCGTCCGGATCGGCCAGCTCGGCCGTCATCGGCGCCTCGGCGACGGCAGTCGTCGCGCGCGCTGTTGCTCCGTCACTTCACGCCAACGATCTCGCCGTTCACGCCCGCACCGCGCTCGAAGCGCTCGCTTCCAACGTCGGACAGCTCAGCCATCCGCGCGCACTCGAAGATGCGTTCGAGAGCTACTTCGCATTCAAGGCCGCACACCCTGAGCAGGTGAGAAAGCCGTTCCTCTACTTCGTTGACTACGGCCTGCCGAATACGACGCCGCGCGGCTACGTGTTCAACATGGAATCGCTCAGCGTCGTCGACGGTCCGTTCATGGTTGCCGCCGGCCGCGGCTCGGCGCCGAACAGCCAGGGGATCTCGACGAGATTCTCGAACGCGTTCGGAGCGGCGACGACGTCGCTCGGACTCTACGTTGCGCAGGAGATTTACAGCTTCACCGGCCACACTGGCGGACAGCCGTACAACGCAGTCGGCCTTAGGCTCGCCGGCGTTTCCTCCGGCTTCAACGACAACGCGCGGGCGCGCGGAGTCGTTGCGCACGGCGCGCCTTACGTCACCGCGACACGAGCCGGCCGCAGTGAAGGCTGTCCCGCGATGGAGCCCGCCCGCGCCGCGTCGCTTCTCCCGAAGCTCGCCGAAGGCGGCCTCGTGTTTCTCTTCGCGCCGAACAACGATTGGATGACGCGCGATCCGTGGATCGCGTCGGCAAGCTCGGCCGAGAACTAGTTCCATCGAGCCATACCGCCGCCGTCCGGCGGGGGTTTACCTGACATTGGAGCACAGCATTACCTGACTTTGCGGAGTGACCTTCCTTCGCAGATTGTCTGCTGTGCGCAGTCCCCGAACACAGCCAATGGAATGGTAATGACTAAAAAACGATACATCGCAGTTCTCGCCGTTACCGCGGGCGTTTTCGCCTGTCAGCCGGACGCAGGAAAAAGCGTCGTGAAGAGGGAGGCGGCATCCGAGCAGGCCCCGACCAGTTCTCCCGCAAACATGTCGCACGGAGAGGCGCCGGTCGGCACCGCGCTCGATTCCGCGCCGGTCGATCCTTCTGCTCCCCCGCGCGCAGTCGGTCGCACCGTGCGTGTCCGCTTCGAGATCACGGAAGCCGTGATCCGGGTCGCGAAAGACGTTTCCTACAGTGCGTGGACATTTCAGGGTCGGGTGCCCGGCCCAATAGTGCGCGTGACGCAGGGCGACACTGTCGACTTCACGCTCATCAATCGCGCGTCGATGCCGCACAGCGCGGATTTCCACGCGGCACAAATCGCCCCCAGAAAATATTACGTCAATGTGAACCCGAACGACTCCATTCACTACCGGTTCACAGCTGACGTGCCAGGAGTCTTTTTGTACCACTGTGGAACGGCGCCTGTCGCGGCGCACATCGCCAATGGGATGTATGGCGCATTGATCGTGGATCCGCGAACGCCGCGGCCGGCGGCGAAGGAGCTGGTAGTCGTCCAGAGCGAGTTCTACCTGTCCCCCGATTCCATCAAGGGCCCCCGCTCTCTCGCGTGGAATAGGCTGCTAGAGCTCGCGCCCGATTATGTGGTATTCAACGGGCGTGCGTCACAGTACGCGGAGCATCCGATCAGCGTGAAGGTGAACGAGCTGCTGCGGATATATGTTGTGAACGCAGGCCCGAACCGATTCTCATCCTTCCACGTGGTGGGCGGAATCTTCGAGCGCGTATTCGTTGACGGCTCGCAGACGAGTCCGCTGTCGGGGGTTCAGACGGTTGCGGTACCTGTCGGAGGCGGCTCGATCTTCGAGATCCGTCTCAAGCAGCCGGGCGAGTACCCGTTTGTTACCCACGCGTTCGCGGACGCGACCAAGGGGGCGGTTGGAATCCTGTCTGCGAAGCAATAGTGGATACCTTCGCGAAAGCATTCATTCGCGCCAGTCTTCTCTGGTTCGTTGGCGGCATTACGCTTGGCCTGGCGATGGCGATTCATCCGGCGTGGGTGGTTTATCGCCCCGCTCACGCGCATATGAATCTCGTCGGCTTCGTGGTGATGATGATTTTCGGAGTCGGGTATCAGATGCTTCCGAGATTCTTCGGACATCCGATCCACAGCAAGGCGCTGGCGTCGACGCATATCTGGCTCGCCAACATCGGGCTCGCCACGATGGTCATTGGCTTTTTCCTCGCCCCCACCATCGGCGACGGAAGCATCCCTGTGACCGCCGGCGGCGGACTTCTCTGGGCGCTAGGCGCCTATGGCTTCGCC
>JALYYD010000194.1 GCA_030946775.1 Gemmatimonadota bacterium | reverse complement strand
ATCGGAGGCGAGCCGTCCCGCATCGCCTTTCGAGATCTGGCTGTTGAGCGCGGGGAGAAGCACCGCCGCCATCACCGCAATGATCGCGAGGGTGACCAATACTTCAGCCAGCGTGAATCCGCGACGGCCTTTTGCCGCTGTTTGCTGTCGCGCGGCCTTTGTGAATCGGGTCGAATTCTTCATAGTGATGTCTCTATGCGTTATCCGGGCCACGCATCTGACGTTTAGTCCGCATTTAAAGCGTTCTCGGCCCCGCGATCCGATCCAAATCCTCCAGCCCCGCGAGAACATCCCTCGGCTTCGACCCGTCCGGCGGCCCCAGGATCCCCGCCGCGTGAAGCTGATCGATGATCCTCGCCGCGCGGCCGTAGCCCACCTTCAGCCTCCGCTGCAGCAGCGACGTCGAGCCCTGCTGGTGCTGAATCACAATCTCCGCCGCCTCGCGGAACAGCTTGTCGCGGTCGGCGTCGTCGCCTTCCTCCCCATCGCCGGCGCCCGATGCCTCCGCTTCCTTCTTCCGCATCGTCTCGAGAATGTCGTCCTCGGTCGGCGCCTCCTCGACGATAAGGCCCTGCGCCTCGAACGCCGCCTTTCTCTGATCGCGGCGATCGATGTACCAGCTCATCAGCTTCTCGGTGTCTTCACTCGAGATGTACGCCCCCTGCAGCCGAGCGGGCTCGGACTTGCCCGGTGGAATGAAGAGCATATCGCCATTTCCAAGCAGCGATTCCGCCCCCATCCCGTCGAGAATCGTGCGGCTGTCGATCTGCGACGCGACGCGAAACGCGATGCGGCTCGGGAAGTTCGCCTTGATGAGTCCCGTGATGACGTTCACGCTCGGCCGCTGCGTCGCGAGAATGAGATGGATTCCAATCGCGCGCGCCTTCTGCGCCAGCATCGCCAGCGGAGTCTCGACCTCGCCTTGCACAGTCATCATAAGGTCGGCGAGCTCGTCGATGACGACGACGATGTATGGAAGAACTCCTCCGATGTACATCGCGTCGTCGACACCGAACGTTTTGTCGTTAGGCTTCTTGAGCGGAGCGCCGTCCTGCACTTTGCGGTTGAAATCCTGAATGTTGCGCGCGCCGTTTGCGGCGAGCAGCTCGTATCGGTCCTGCATCTCCAGTACCGCCCACTTGAGCACGGCGGCGGCGTCCCGATTGTCGGTGACAACCTTATGGCGCAGATGCGGCAGCACGTTGTACACGGAGAGCTCGACCATCTTCGGATCCACGAGCAGGAAGCGCAGCGTCTGCGGCGTATGCCGGTAGATGAGGCTCGTGATCAGCGTATTGATGCAGACGGATTTTCCCGATCCCGTCGCGCCGGCGATGAGCAGGTGGGGCATCTTGGCGAGATCGTTGATCACCGGCCGCCCCTCGAGGTCCTTGCCGAGCGCGATGGGAAGGGCCGCGCGCGCCGTCTTGAATTCGGGCGACTCGATCAGCTCGCGGAACGCGACCATCTCCGAGGTGGGATTCGGAACTTCCACGCCGACTGCGCCCTTCCCCGGAATCGGGGCGACGATGCGTATGCTCGGCGCGCGCATCGCCAGCGCGAGATCGTTGGAAAGATTCGCGAACTGTCTCACCTTGACTCCGGCGGCGGGCGCGATCTCGAACTGGGTTACCGTCGGGCCGGTGGTGCGCCCCGTGAGCTCGCCTTCCACTCGGAAAGTGCGGAGGGCGTCCATCAGCTTGACACCCATTGCGTCGAGCTCGCGCTTTCCAAGCTCCGTGTTTCTCGGCGGAGGTGGAGTAAGCAGCTCGACGGGCGGAAGCTCGTCGTCGCCGAGATCGACCGCGTCCATGTCGGTCGCGCCAATCGCGGCGGCGACGCGCTCATCGTTGGCGGCGATCGCGGCTGCCTTGGTCTTCTTTTCCCGTTTCTTTTTAGGCGCGGCGATCTCCTCGCCCACCGGCTCGTTGTCCACCGGCTCATCCATCAGAGTGGTGTCCATCGCCGGCATCTCTTCAGGCGGCGGCTCGAGCAGAGCGGCGAGCGATTTCCGTTCGCCCACAATGGTCGCGTCGATCTCCTCCATCTCATTGAGCGGCGTCGCGACGACTGGCCCGGTAAGAGTCTGATGACGCGCGCCGACGACCGCCCGAACCGGATTCCACCGCAGCGTGACGGCCATCAGCACGCTCAAGCTCAGAACGAGAATGATCCACGCGCCCGCGGGTCCGCCGAACTGAAGGAGATAAAACGCGGTGAAACTCCCCCACAGCCCCGACCATAGCGATTGGTCGCGCTGCCCGCCCTCGGCGACGCCGATCGCAATCGGAACGAGGACGACAAGCCCGAGCAGAAACCCCATCCAGAGGCGGTCGGTGCGCTGATCGAGCCGGCCGAACACGCGAAGCGAGTGCGCTGCGGCCGCAATTGGGAGAAGCGCTGCCGACGGCCATCCGAAGAACTGAACCATCGGTCCGGCGAGAAGCGACCCGGCCCATCCGAACGACGAGCGGAAATCTCCGCCACGCAGCGCGGCGATTCCTTCGGCGATGAGGGCGCCGCCGAGGAAGAGCGCGAAGAGAAGGAGAGCAATACCCCACAGCTCGCGCCGCAGTGCGGAGCGGCGCGGGGATTCGCTATCTGGCGCGTTCGGGTCCGAGTCGAGTGATCTGTCGTTCCTGGAAGATCGGGACAACAGGGAAAGAATCCACGGACGCCGCGACGGCGAGATCTTCTGAGAATCCCGCTGCTGTGAGCGCTTGCCCGTGACTCGACTCTTCGAAGATTTTCGCGACGTTGTCGCCATACTTCCGGTCAATGAGTGCCGACGCGGTGGCCGCGTCGTTCAACACTACTGAAGCGAGACGCTTCGGGATCGCGCGCACGTACCGTCCCGCGCACGCAGAATCCTCAAGGGAAAAATTGCCCTCATTGCCCGCGCAGACAATGGTAATGTCGGCATTTGCGCGGGCCGCCGCTCGCAGCATCGAGAGAATAGCGGAGAAATTCACGTATGAAGCGACCACTATGTCGCGCGCCCCCTGCACTCCCAGCAGCGCCTTCGTGCCGTTGGTCGTGGTGATCAGCACCGTCTGTCCGGCGACTGCGTCAGAGGTGAATCCTTGGGGCGAGTTCCCGAGCGCGAAGCCGGAGATGGGCATCATCTTCTGTTCGCCGGCGAGCACGACTTCACCCTTCTCGAATGATTTGGAGCGCATCATCGCGGCCTCGGCGCTCTCGAGAGGAATTACGCTCCTGGCATCGTTCGCCAGCGCGACGGCGATGCTCGTCGAGGCGCGCAGCACGTCAATCACCGCCACGACCCGCCCGCTGACGTCCTGAGGCTTCACCTCGGCCGGGGTGAAGAAGACGTCGAGGCGCATCAGGGCACGTCCTTCATCAGCTCGCTTTCCCGCTCGAGGAACTTCGTGTCGATCTTCCCCGACTGGAACGTCTTGTTCGCCATCACCCGAGAGAGAAACGGAATCGTCGTCGTCACGCCTTCGATGATGAAGCTGTCGAGCGCGACCTGCATCCGCTTCAGCGCTTCTGCCCTATCACGCCCCTGGCAGATGAGCTTCGCGAGGAGAGAATCGTAGAACGGCGGGACGGTGTAGCCGGCATAGACGTGAGTATCGAGACGCACCCCCGGTCCGCCTGGGGGATGGAAGACGTCGATCCTTCCCGGCGACGGCTGGAAGTTGCGCGCCGGATCCTCGGCGTTGACGCGGCACTCGATGACGTGGCCGCGGCGCTCGACGGGCATCTTGATGGAAAGCTTCTCGCCGCTCGCGACAAGGATCTGCTCCTTCACGAGGTCGATCCCGGTCAGCATCTCCGTCACCGGATGCTCGACCTGGATGCGCGTGTTCATCTCCATGAAGTAGAACGAATTGTCCTCGTTGAGCAGCATCTCGATCGTGCCGGCGCCGACGTAGTCGATTGCCTTGGCGCCCTTCACCGCCGCCTCTCCCATCTCCTCCCGCATCTTCGGCGTCACTGCCGGACTGTGCGATTCCTCGATGTGTTTTTGATGCCGGCGCTGCACCGAGCAGTCGCGCTCTCCGAGGTGGACGACGTTGCCGTGCCGGTCGCCCATTATCTGGAACTCGATGTGCCGCGGACGGGCGAGATACTTCTCGACGTACACGTCGCCATTACCGAACGCGGACAGCGCTTCCGACCGTGCGAGCTGGAACGAGCGGACGAAGTCATCGGGATCGGCGGCGACACGCATCCCCTTCCCGCCACCACCCGCGGCGGCCTTGATGATGACCGGGAAACCGATCTCCCGGGCGAAGACGAGCGCTTCTTCAGGATCCTCGACGCCACCCTCGGTGCCGGGGATGATCGGCACTCCCACCGCCTGCATCGCGCGCCGCGCTGACGCCTTGTCGCCCATCACGCGGATCTGCTCCGCCGTGGGGCCGATGAAAGTCAGATTCGACGCCGCGCATATCTCCGCGAACTCAGCGTTCTCAGCGAGAAATCCATAACCGGGGTGGATCGCGTCCGCGCCGGCGATCTCGGCCGCGGCGATGATGCGCGGAATGTTGAGATACGACTCTCGCGCCGGTGCGGGGCCGATGCAGACGTCGTCGTCGGCGAAGCGGACGTGGAGAGACTCGCGGTCCGCCTCCGAGTAAACGGCGACGGTCTGGACGCCGAGCTCACGGCACGCGCGTATGACTCGAAGGGCGATCTCGCCGCGATTGGCTATGAGGATTTTCTTGAACATCTATCTCCGCCCGGCGATTGGCATCGAAGTCAGGTGCGCACTTCCTGCTTGAAGGTGTCCCACGAAGTGTCGCTGACACCCTCGACACCCTGCACGCGCAGCGCGAACTCGCTCGGACTCGACGAGTAAAACAGCGCGTTCTCGTAGGATATCACGCCCTGCTTGTACCAGTTCATCAGTGATTGATCGAAGCTCTGCATTCCGTACTGGACGGTTCCTTCCCGAATCAGCTCCGGAATGTTGAGCGACTTCGTCATGTCGCGAATGTTGTCGCGCACGGCGGCAGTGTTGATCAGCACTTCCGTCGCCGGAACGCGGCCCGGCTTGTCGGAGCGCGGCACGAGGCGGAGCGATACGATCGCCTGCAGCGCGCTCGAGAGCATGAAGCGCACTTCCGCCTGCTGGTGGGGCGGGTAGAACGAGAGCACGCGATTGATCGTCTGGGTCGCGTCGGTGGTGTGCAGCGTGGAGAAGACGAGGTGACCGGTGTCGGCCGCCTTGAGAGCCGTGTCCAGCGTCTCGAGATCGCGGATTTCACCGACCAGCAGCACGTCCGGATCCTGGCGCAGCACGCGGCGCAGCGCCTGATCGAAGCTGCCGGTGTCGGTTCCCACTTCGCGCTGGTTGATGTGGCTCTTCATGTCACGGTGCAGAAACTCGATCGGATCTTCGATCGTGATGACGTTCGCGTGCCGGTTCTGGTTGATGTACTGGATCATCGACGCCAGCGCGGTGGACTTTCCCGATCCGGTGATTCCCGTCACGAGAACGAGTCCCCGCGGGCTCATCGCAATCTTCTCGCACACCGGCGGCATGTTCAGCTCGGCGATCGTCTTCGCCTGGAATGGAACGGTGCGGAACGCGAACGCGATCGTGCCGCGCTGCTGGTACGCGTTGACGCGGAAGCGGCCGATGCCGGGAACGCCGAAGGCGAAATCCGACTCCTTGTCATCGGCAAATTCCTGCAGATGCTTCGGCGCCATTATCTGCTCGGCCAGCGCCTTGAGATCTTCGGGCTTGAGCGGCGGCACTTCGAGCGACTGCATGTGCCCGTCGATCCGGAGAGTCGGCGGACGACCGACCTTCAGATGAAGATCGGACGCATTCCGCTGCACCATCTGCTGGAGGACGGCCCGGTAGTCGAACGAGCCGGCAGCCGCCGCCGGGTCACCCATTCGGATCTACCCGGTAGAGGACCTGCCCGTACTCGACCGGGTGCGCGTTCTCGGCGGGGATCTCCTTTACCACGCCGTCGAACTCGGATTCGATCTCGTTCATGATCTTCATCGCTTCGATGATGCAGAGAATCTGCCCCTTCGTAATCCTGTCCCCGACGGCGACGTAGGATTTCGCGCCCGGCTCAGGCGCACCGTAGAAGGTGCCTACCATCGGCGATTTCACTTCCAGCAGATTGCTCTTCGCCGGCTCCGCCTTGGCGGGAGCGGCGGGCGAAGCCGCAGCCGGAGCAGCGACTATCTGAGGCATCGCCACCGGCGCCGCCACCTGCACTGCCCCGCGCTGCTGCGGGGTCTTCGAGATCCGGATCTTCACGCCCTTGTCGGACGAAAGCTCGATCGAATCCACGCTCGATTGATCGAGCATTTCGACCAGCTTCTTGAGGTACCGGAGATCGATCATTGTCATTTCGCGCCCTATCGGTATCGGAAGAAAGAGAGCCGCTCAGGCTACTTCGAGCAGCTCACGCGTGAAATCGGTCAGAATCTCTGCACCACCCGCACCAAGATGAACGTCGTCCTCGATGCGTACACCACCCCACCCCGCACGGTAAATGCCCGGCTCGATGGTGACTACCGCGCCTTCGCCGAGTGACGCCTCGATGGTCCGGGCGAGCCGCGGCGCTTCATGCACTTCGAGTCCAAGTCCGTGGCCGAGGCTGTGCCCGAAGGCCTCCCCGTAACCTCGCTCCTCAATGTAGCGCCGAGCGAGTGCGTCGGCATCCTGTCCGCTCATACCCGCTCTGACGCGGGCGGACGCCTCGGCGTTGGCGCCCTTGACGATGTCGTAGACGTCCCTCTGCTCCCGGCTCGCCGATCCCACCACCACCGTACGCGTCAGGTCGGAGCAGTATCCGCCGCATTGAGCGCCGAAGTCGAGGAGCAGGAAATCGCCGGGCCGGACGATCCTTCCAGACGGCCGTGCGTGCGGAAGCGCAGCGCGCTCTCCGGAAGCGACGATCGGCGAGAACGGCGCCTCTTCGCTTCCTTCGTCGCGAAGGGCTTTCTCTAGGATACCGGCGATCTGCAGCTCACTGAGTCCGGGCTGTACGGATTCGAGCGTTTTCGCCAGCGCCCGCGTTGCGATCGCGCCCGCTGTGCGGATGAGCGCGACCTCGCCGGCGTCCTTGATCTCGCGCAGCGCCTCGACGAGGCCGATCTGCGGCCGCCACTGCCACCTGGTGCCATCGGTGAGCAGCCGCTGAAAATCACGGTGGATGATGTGCGCCGATTCGAATCCGATGACTTCGATTCCCGGGAGCGCCTGGAGAAGCGACCACAACCCGGTCCAGAGACTCGAAGGCTCGATCGTCACGCGAGCGAAATCGCCAACCTCGCTCTCGACCTGCGTCTCGTAGCGGAAATCCGTGACGAGATGGAGGTCCTTCGCCGTGACGACGAGGAGCGCGCTCGATCCGGAAAATCCGGTGAGATAGCGGACGTTCGGAATCGCGAGAACGAGGAGCGCGTCTATGTGACCGATGCGCATGGCGTCGCGGAGGGCGTCCAGTCTCTGGGGCCTGCTGTCAGCCAATGTCGGCCTTCTTTTTTTCGAGCGATTTCACCAGGCCGCGCAGCGCAAGCTCGTAGGTGTACGAGCCGAAGCCGGCGATGACGGCGACGGCGGCGTCGGCGAGCGCCGAGCGGCGGCGTTCCGGCTCGCGGGCGTAGATGTTGGTGAGATGCACTTCGACGAACGGGATGCTCGTCCCGGCAAGCGCGTCGCGAATGGCGAGACTGGTGTGGGAATAGGCGCCGGCGTTTACGAGCGCGCCGTCCACGCGTCCGCGCAGAGCGTGAATGGCGTCCACCAACTCTCCTTCGCCATTGTGCTGCTTGAAGAGGAGATTTACCCCCAGCTCGCTCGCGACCGACTCGAGATTTTTCTCGATGTCCGCGAGGGACTCATTGCCGTACAGGGCCGGCTCCCGGACTCCGAGAAGATTCAGGTTGGGGCCATTGATGACGGCGATTTTCATCAGCCGGTCAGCCCATCGAGCCAGGCGCGAAAGCTGGCGACATCCTCTTCAGATTCCTTTCCCAGGATCGCGCCCGGGAGCGGGGCCGGGATGTCGCGAGACTGCGATGCGCCGCTGCTGAACTGTCCGAATGCGCCAGCCAGCGCGGCAGCCGCGCGCGCGTCATCTCCGCTGCGACGCGAGCCAGGGCGCCGCCTCCCGATGCTGGCGAAGAAATCGCGCACCGTCAAAGGCGCCGCCATCGCGTCCGGTTCGGCGCGGTTCTCCTCCACGTAGGGAGGCTCCACCGAACCCAGCTCCGAGAAAGTCGGCCCATCGGTGGGCGCGTCGATGGAAATGCTTTTGCCCGCGGTAGCTTCCTCGGACGGCTGCTCCACCTCGCGTGGCGGCGAGGAAGAGCTCTCTTCTGAAGCTGACTCATCCCGCCGCGCCTCGATGAGGGGCGGCGCTTCCACGATTGGCTCCGGCTCGGGCGTTTCCGCCGGGGCCGCGGTGGCGGGCTCCACCGGTGGCGTTAAACCAGCCAGCTCCGCGAGGCGGTTCCGGAGACGCTCGTCTTCAGGGCGGAGCGCTACAAGCTGCCTGAATACGTTCACAGCGCGGTCCCGAAACCCCTGCGCAAGGTAGAGCTCTGCCATCGTCTCGGTGACGAAGGCCTGCGGAGGCGGGACGGGAAATCCCAATTCCTCGGAAAGAAGCTTGTCCTCTTCGTCGGAGTGAAACGGTTCCGGTGCGGGCCCATCCGATGCGGCGGCCGCGG
>JALYYD010000176.1 GCA_030946775.1 Gemmatimonadota bacterium | reverse complement strand
ACCCTGCATCGCGAATCAAACGCTCCATCTCCGCTGTCGAGGTGCGGTGCGTCGTGTTCGCAGCCGAGACGACATTCTCCTCGATCATCAGCGATCCGAAATCGTTGCACCCGAATCGCAGCGCGATCTGGCCGATCTTCATTCCCATCGTCACCCAGCTAGCCTGAATGTTCGGGACGTTGTCGAGCACAATTCGCGAAAACGCGACCGTGCGCAGATACTCGACCGATCCTGTCTTCGGCATGTGCGACATCGTGGGTGTGTTCTCGGGCTGCAGCGGCCAGCAGATGAACGCGGTGAATCCGCCCGTCCTCGACTGCACGTCGCGCACTCTCTCTAGATGTTCCAGGCGCTCGGCAAGCGTTTCGCCAAGCCCGTACATCATCGTGACCGAGGTCTTCATTCCCTCGTTGTGGGCGAGCTCCATTATCTCGAGCCACCGATCGGCACCGGCCTTCTTCTTCGCCACGATGTCGCGCACGCGCTGGACGAGAATCTCGCCGCCACCGCCGGGAATGGAGTCGAGCCCCGCCTTCCGCAGCTCGCGAATGACGTCGAGCGCCTCCATCCGGAAGGTCTTGGCGAAGAAGTCCACTTCGCTCGGGCTGAATCCGTGAATGTGGATCGGATGATTGCGCTTGATGTAGCGCATAAGATCCAGATACCACTCGAACGGGATGTACGGGTTGTGCCCGCCCTGAATCAGTATCTGAACGCCGCCGAGCGCCTTGGCCTCGTCGATCTTGGCGCCGATCTGCTCGAAGGAGAGAGTGTAACCCTCGCCGTTCTTCGGGCGCCGGTAGAAGGCGCAGAAGCCGCAATCGGCTACGCAGACGTTCGTGTAGTTGATGTTCCGGTCGATGATGTACGTGACGACGTTGCCCGGGTGCAGGGCTTCGCGCACGCGGTCGGCTTCGGCGCCGAGCTCGAGCAGCGGGGCGTTGGTGTAGAAGTCGAGTAGGTCTCGCGATTCGCTCATGCGGCGGGGAGGAATGAGAGTGTGCCGTCGGGGATCCGGCCGCGCTCTACGAGGCGGCGGAAAAATTCGGTCAGTCCTGCGAAATGTGCGTAGGACAATCCGTAATCGAGCCCGCTGAGATACTCGCGGCAGATGCTCGCGGTGATGCCGGTCGCGCCTTCGGCCTGTTCGGCGAGGACGTCGAGATGCTTGAGACCCCATTCCCGCGAGTGGAGAAGAGACGCGTGAGCGGCTAGTGCATTCGTCACCGGAGTGGTGCGCTGCGCCACCCAAACCGCGAAGACGAACGGAAGTCCGGTCCAGGTCTTCCACACTTCGCCCAGGTCATATGAGTGGCGCTCGCTTTCGCCTGCAGCAGTGCGGAGCAGCAGCGCCGCGTCGCCGATCACGAGCCGCGCGTCGATGTCGGGCGCGACCCTCGAGACGTCGCCGATCTCAGCGTCGCCGGCTACGAACTTCGGCCGCGCGTGCCAGACCTCGTCGAAGAGCATCTCGAGCAGCGCGACGCTCGTCATCGAGCTTTTGCTGACGAGAACATTGCGGCCGGTCAGCTCGCCCGCGGGGCGCGAGGAGAACAGCATGACGCTTTGCACGGGGCCGTCGCACGAGATCGCGAGATCTGGAAGCAGAAGGTACCGCGACGAGTCGCGCGCATACTCCACCGCTGAAACCACGCTTACGTCCAGCTCACCCGCAGACATCCGGCGATTGAGGTCGGTGGGAACTCCGTTCACGATTTCGCCGTCGAGCTCGACGATCCCGCGATCGATCGCCCCGTAAACCGGATAGCAGTTGATGTACGGGATGCGGCCGATCTTCACGCAGCCACCGCCGTCTCGGCGCGGTCGAACACGCGGAGAACATTGTAAAACGAATCGCGCTCAGCGGGAATTCTTCCGGCGTCGCGAATGAGTTTGAGAATATCGTCGAGCGCCATTCCCTGCTCCGTCGTGGCCCCGGCCTCGTGGTATATCTTCTCCCGCACGACCGTTCCCTCGAGATCGTTGACACCGAACGCGAGCGATGCCTGCGAAAGGAATGGCGTGACCATTATCCAGTGCGTCTTGATGTGCTCGAAGTTGTCGAGGAAGAGCCGCCCGGCGGCGAGATTGCGGAGATCGTCGAATCCGGTCGTTGCCGTTCCCTCGCGCCCGAGTTCTCTGCCGAGGTCGTTGTGATCCGGGTGGTACGCGAGCGGGATGTAGGCGAGAAATCCGCCCGACTCGTCCTGCAGATCGCGCAGCATCTGAAGGTGATCGACTCGGTCCTGCATCGTCTCGACGTGGCCGTAGAGCATCGTGCAGTTGGTGCGGATGCCGAGCCTATGCGCGGTGCGGTGGACGTTGATCCAATCCTCGCCGGCAAGCTTCTTCTCGGCGATGTTCATTCTCACTCCGCGTCCGAACACTTCCGCCCCGCCGCCGGGAAGCGTGTCGAGGCCGGCATCACGAAGCGCGATGAGGACATCTTCGATGCTCATTTTGTCGATGCGCGCGATGTGCGCGATCTCGACTGCGGTGAGCGCCTTGATGTGAACGTGCGGGTAGCGCTCCTTCAGCCCGCGGAACATGTCCGAGTAGTAGGCGAGCCCCGCCTTCATGTCGAGGCCGCCGACGATGTGGAACTCCTTCGTCAGCCCCGACGCGGCGGTCTTGCCCTCTTCGAACACCTGGTCGAGCGAGTAGTGATACGCGCCCTCTTCCTTCGGCAGACGCGCGAACGAGCAGAAGGTGCACGTCGTCCGGAGATAGCAGATGTTGGTCGGATTGATGTGCTGGTTGGCGGCGAACGTCACCACCTTTCCGTGCTTGCGGCGGTTGGCGAAATCGGCGATGAGCCCGAGGCCGATCAGGTCGGGGGATGTAAACATTGTCAGCGCTTCCGCGCCGTCGAGCCGCGTACCGCCAGCGACCATTTCCCCAATGGCGCGAAGGTCCGGATCGCGTACCCGGTCGAGGTCGAGCGAGAGATCCTGGTCCATCGCGGCGGTCATCGTGTCCTCAGTCGTCGAAGCGCTTGACGGCGAGAGTCACATTGTGACCCCCGAAGCCGGCACTGTTGCTCAGGGCGGCACGAACAGTTCGCTGCTGCGCCGTGTTGGGCGTGAAGTTGAGATCGCCGCACTCGGGGTCGATCTGATTGAGATTGATCGTCGGAGGCACGCACTTGTCCTGAATGGAAAGGAGCGAGACGATGAACTCCGTGGCGCCGGCCGCGCCAAGCATATGGCCGGTGGCGGACTTGGTGGAGGAGACGTTGATGTTTGCAGCGTCGGCGCCGAACACTCGCGAGATCGCCTTCGCCTCGTTCGAGTCGTTGAGCGGCGTAGACGTCCCATGGGCATTGACGTAGTCCACGTCGGCGGGGGTGAGACCCGCGTCCTTGAGGGCGCGCTTCATAGAGCGCTGAAGTCCCTCGTGCTCGTCGGGCTGACTGGTGAGGTGGTAGGCATCTCCAGTAGCTCCATACCCCGCAACCTCGCCGTAGATCTTGGCCCCGCGCGCCCTCGCGTGCTCCAGCTCCTCGAGGATGACGATACCCGACCCCTCACCCATCACGAACCCGTCACGGGTAAGATCAAAAGGCCGGGAGGCGGTGGCAGGACTGTCGTTCCGCTCCGACAGGGCCTTCATGTTGGCAAACCCGCCGATGGCCATCGGGGTCACCGTGGCCTCCGCTCCGCCGGTGATCATCACGTCGGCGTCCCCGTACTGGATCGTCCTGAACGCATCACCTATTGCATGAGCTGAGGTGCTGCAAGCCGATACGGTAGCGTAGTTTGGGCCACGAGCATTGAATTGCATCGAGACGACGCCAGAGGCGATGTCGGCGATGAACATCGGAATAAAGAAGGGGGATATCTTCCCCACCCCGCGCTCCCGATAGACGTCGTGCTGCTCCTCGAAACTCTTGAGGCCGCCTATTCCGCTGCCGACGATGACGCCTAGCCGGTCTGTATCGGCGACGGGCGTATCCACAAGGCCGGCGTCTCGCATCGCTTGCCACGCGGCGGCGACCGCGTACTGGGTGTACTGGTCGGCGCGCCGAGCTTCCTTCCGCTCCATATAGAGCAGCGGGTCGAAACCCTTCACCTCGGCGGCGAAGCGCGTCGGGAAGGTGGAGGCATCGAACTTCGTGATCGGGGCTGTGCCTGACTTCCCTTCGAGAAGCGACTTCCAGGTCGTCGCCACATCGTTACCGACCGGAGTAATGGCCCCGAGGCCAGTGACGACGACTCTCCGCCTCATTACGATCCGACCTTCTGGTTAAGGTAGTTCAGGGCATCACCGACGGTGCGGAGCTTCTCAGCATCCTCGTCGGGAATGTCGATGTTGAACTCCTTCTCGAACTCCATTACGAGCTCGACAATATCGAGACTGTCGGCGCCGAGATCTTCGATAAAGCTGGCTTCGTTGGTCAGCTTCTCGCGCTCGACTCCGAGCTCCTTCTCAATGATGTCTTTGACCTTGTCCGAATTGTCGGCCATGGACGTGAATCCTCGTGTTGTGTGGTTTGACGGAAATATACCTAACTGAATATCCCGCAGAAAGTTACATCACCATTCCGCCGTCTACGACGAATGTCTGGCCCGTTATGTACGAGGCCAGGTCCGACGCGAGGAAGGCAATGACTCCCGCAACGTCCCCCGCGGTGCCCAAACGTTCGAGGGGAATCATCGCCGCCATCGAGTCGCGGGCGTCCTGGGTCATCGCCGCCGTCATCTCGGTTTCGATGAGTCCCGGAGCGACCGCGTTGACGAGAATGTTGCGCGACCCCAGCTCCTTCGCGACTGATTTCGTGAGGGCGATGAGCCCCGCCTTGCTGGCTGCGTAATTCGCCTGCCCTTTGTTGCCGGTGATGCCGACGACGCTGGCGACATTGATGATCCTTCCCGAGCGGCGCTTCATCATTCCGCGCGACACGGCGCGAATAGCGGCGAACGCTCCGCGCAAATTCGCATTTTGAACAGCGTCCCAGTCTTCGTCCTTGAGGCGCATCACGAGATTGTCGCGCGTGATGCCGGCGTTGTTGACGAGGATGTCTATGCCGCCGAATGCCGCTTCGACATCGGTGACGAGCTTCGCAACCGCGGCAGTGTCGGAGACGTCGCATTCGAAGCCGTGGCAGTTCGGACCGATCGCAGCGGCCGCTTCCTTCGCGCGGTCGAGATCGCGTCCCACGACGGCCACCTTCGCGCCGCACTTCGAAAGCATGTCGGCGATTGCGTTCCCGATTCCACGCGTGCTGCCGGTGACGACCGCGGTCTTGCCGCTGAGATTGATCTGCATCAGGCGACCATCTGTAAGAGTTTTTCGATGTCGGCGGGCGCTCCGCAGGAGATCGCATTCGCTCCGGGAACGAGACGCGGAACGAGTCCGGAGAGCACAGCGCCGGGACCCATCTCCACATAGAGCGCGCCGGGAATGTCTCTGGCGATGTTGCGCACCACGGTTGACCATAGAACCGGTGCGGTGAGCTGGCGGAACAGCATCTCTCTCGCGTGGCTCGCCGAAGTGGACGGCATTGCATCCACATTGGAATAAATCGGAAAGCGCGGGTCGGCAAACGGCGCTGCATCGACCGCTGTTTTGAATCCGTCGGCGGCGGGCTCCATCAGCGGAGAGTGAAACGCGCCGCTCACCGGAAGCCGCAGCGCGCGCTTTGCGCCAGCCGTCTTCGCCAGCTCCATCGCCTTTTCCACCCCGGCAACTTCACCGGAGATGACCGTCTGCTCATCAGAGTTGTAATTGGCCGGGACGACCATCCCCGCTTCGCGTGTCGCCTCTTCGCAGATCTCAGCGATTGGCCGCGACGGAGTGCCGAGGATCGCGGCCATAGTGCCGGGCCGCGCGATTCCAGTCTCGTTCATCAGCTCGCCGCGGCGGCGCACCAGCTTCACTGCTTCGGCGAGGGTCGTAGAGCCGGCGGCGTGATACGCGGTGTGCTCGCCAAGCGAGTGACCGGCGGCAGCACGTACCTTTCCGGCAAGCGCAGCCTTTGTCACAGCCCACACCGCCGCGCCGTGAGCGAGCAGAGCCGGTTGCGCATTGCGTGTTTCGGTGAGCTCCTCGGCGGGCCCCTCGAAGCAGAGCTTGCTCAGCGCAAATCCGAGAGTGGAATCGGCTTCGTCGAAGGTGCGCCGCGCCTCGGGGAATGCGTCCGAGAGATCCTTTCCCATTCCCGGCTTCTGCGAGCCCTGCCCCGGGAAGAGCAGCACGATATCCACTGATTAGAACCTGATTACCATCGATGCCCACGTGAAGCCGGCGCCGAACGCGACAAGCATCACCGTGCTCCCTTCCTTGATTCTTCCCTGCTCGATGGCTTCGTCGAGAGCGATCGGGATGGACGCGGACGATGTATTGCCGTAGCGGTCCACGTTGACGAACACCTTTTCCATCGGGATTCCGGAATGCTTCGCGGTCGCCTCGATTATGCGCACGTTCGCCTGATGCGGGATAAGCAGATCGATGTCTTCACCGGTGAGCTTGGCGCCGTCGAGCGCTCTGTCAGCCGCCTCCGACATCGAGCGAACGGCGTGCTTGAACACTTCCCGGCCGGCCATCTTCACGAGATGCGATTTCTTTTCCAGAACCTCGGCGCTGAGCGGAGTAGTCGCGCCGCCATCGGGCCGGTAGAGAAGATCGGCGAGCTTTCCGTCGCTGCGCAGAAACGCGGAAAGAATTCCCTTCCCCGACTTTGCGCGGCGCAGCACGACGGCTCCAGCGCCGTCGCCGAACAGGACGCAGGTGGAGCGGTCAGTCCAATCCACGATCGAGCTCATTTTTTCAGAGCCAATCACGAGCGCAGTTTCAGCGACGCCGGACATGATCATTCCCTCGGCTGCTGTCATCGCATAGAGCCAGCCGGAGCAGGCGGCGCCAATGTCGAATGCGGCGGCGCGTGTAGCGCCGAGCTCGGCCTGGATGTCCACGGCAGTGGATGGCAACAGGCGATCGGCGGTCGCGGTGCTGAGAACGATTACGTCAACTTCGCCTGGGTGGACGCCCGCGCGCTCCATAGCGATGCGGCCCGCGGCTGCTCCCATCGAGCAGGTCGTCTCGCCATTCTTGGCGAGGCGCCGCTCGACGATTCCGCTTCGTTCGAAGATCCACTCGTGCGACGTCTCGATTCCGATGCTCGCGAAATCGTGATTCGTCATCACCGTCTCGGGCGCGGAGCGGCCAGTCGAGATTACAGCAGCGACGGGGCGCTTCATGAGACTTCCGCTCCGGCGCCGTTGGAAGTCAGCGTCAGCTTCTCTCCGATTTGAGCGTTCATTCCCGTTTCCACGGCGCGCACAGCTGCCTTGATTGCGTTCTTGATGGCTCGCGGCGAGGAATTGCCGTGGCAGATGATGCTCACGCCCTTCACTCCAAGCAGCGGTGCGCCGCCGTACTCGGTGGCGTCCAGGGATTTGAGGGCGGCCATTACGTTCTCCTGGTCGATTCCCGGATGAGCGCCAAGGAGCCGGATGATCATCGGGCCGACGGCCTCGTAGAACTTGAGCACGACGTTGCCGACAAAACCGTCGCAGACGACCACGTCAATCCGCCCGCGCTCGCTGGCGCCGGCGAGGAGATCGCGCCCTTCGACGTTACCGTGAAAATTGAATCCCGCGGTCTGGAAAGCGGCGTTGGCTTCTTTCACGACCGCATTTCCTTTTTCCGCTTCCTCGCCGATGGAGAGCAGACCGATGGAGGGAGTCGCGCGTCCGAAGACGCACTCGGCGTAAACCGCGCCGAGCCAGGCGAATTGGAGCAGCTCTTTGACGGAGCAGTCCACGTTCGCGCCCGAGTCGAGCACGATGACCGGCTCGCGCGAGGTAGGAAACACTGTCGCGATCGCCGGGCGCGTGAGACCGGGATGGAGCTTGAGCAGCATCGCGGACGCGGCCATCTGCGCGCCCGTGCTGCCGGCGGAGACGAACGCATCGGACACGCCATCGACCTGGAGGCGGAGGCCAACGACCATCGAGCTATTCGGTTTTTTGCGGAGAGCGGCGGTCGGCTTCTCCGACATCTCGATCACTTCGGCGGCGTCGATGATGTCGAGCCGGCGCCTGACCGCGGCGGCTCCGGAGAGCTCGCCGCCGAGGAGTGAGTCAACTTGATCTGTAACAACCTGCTGCTGTCCAACGAGCTGAACGCGGTGTGCCGGGTCTAGCTCCTGGAGAGCCAATAGAGCGCCTGCGATTGTCGCTTTGGGAGCGAAATCCCCACCCATCGCGTCCAACGCGATATGCGCCAATTCAGGCTTCCTTCGCCGCTACCCGCTGTTCGCCGTCATAGTAGCCGCATTCTTCGCACACGTGGTGCGGGCGTCTCATCGCCTGGCAGCGCGGACATTTCTGAATCGCGATCGCAGGCGCCTTCTTGTGCGTGTTGCGCGCGCGCTTTTTTCTCTTCGAGGTACGTCTCTTTGGTACGGCCATCTTGAGTTCCCTTCCCTATGGGTGTCGGACTTTGTTGTCGGTCTAGCGGGCGTCGCTCTTGAGCGGAAGCAGCGCATCCCAGCGACTGTCTGTTTTAGTTGGAACGCAGCTGCACGCTCCTTCGTTGAGATTGCGCCCGCAGATGGCGCACAACCCCTTGCAATCATCCCTGCACTCCGCGTACGCCGGGGCGACGAGAAGCCAATTCTCCCGGATCGCCGGACGCAGGTCGAGCTCGTGCGCGTTCGGATCGTAGGTGAACACATCAGGGTCGTCCGCCTCATCCGCGCCCGCTTCGGCAAAGATGAGATGAACTTCGTCGTCAACTTTTACGGCCACGTCTTCGAGGCAACGGCGGCACGGAAGCGCCACTTCGCCCTTCAATCGTCCGCTGAAGTAAAAACGCCCTTCGTTAGCGGACGATAAACGCCCCGAAACTTCGACCGGTTTGGCTGGACGCGCATCAGCTTCCTCCCAGACTGGATCGTCGGGTGAAAGTGAGCCATCAACCTGTTCGGCCTTTGATTCGAGGGACCGGATGTCAAACGACAGCATAACCCCTTAAAAATAGCGGAGTTGGGACATCGAAAACAGCCCCAGGATTCGGAAAAACAATGTTTCTCCGAACGCAGCCCTAGATGCAGTCGGACTCGGCGAAGAAGAACCTCGATTCGCGCGCCGCGTTCTCATCCGAGTCGGAGGCGTGGATCGCGTTTCGTTCCTTCGATTCGGCGAAGAGCTTCCGTACGGTTCCGGCCTCTGCTTCGGCGGGATCGGTCGCTCCGATTGTCTTTCTGAGAGCAGCGACCGCGTCGTCCCGTTCGAGGATCATCGGCATGCACTTGCCGGAGGTCATGAATTTGGTGAGCGAGCCGAAAAACGGCCGCTCCTTGTGGACGGCGTAGAACTCCCCTGCCTGTGCCTCGGAGAGGCGCATCACGCGCGCTGCGACGACCTTGAATCCGGCCTTCTCGAGGAGAGCGATGATCCCGCCGGCCTTTCCGGAGTTGAAGGCGTCGGGCTTGATGATGGTAAGTGTGCGATTGCCAGCCATTTCAGTTTTTTATGATTGAAAGTGTCAGTTCTTGATTGAATTCTTGAGCAGCGATACCACGTCGATCGGCCTCTTCGCCACGCCGATTCCGTTGTCCTCGAA
>JALYYD010000128.1 GCA_030946775.1 Gemmatimonadota bacterium | reverse complement strand
GTGCGGCTCTGCGTATCGTACGTGCGTGAACGTACGCACAGCATACTCCGGCCTCGTGCCCATTTCGATCGCCGGCGCCATTTTCCTCGGCGTCGCGGGGAGCGCGGGCGCACAGGTGCGCCTCCTTCCGCGAACCGCCGAATTGGGGGCGACAGAGAGCTATGTGCTCCAGGTCGCGAACGATCACCGCCAGGCCATCACTCGCATCGAGCTCCGGTTTCCGCAGTCGGTGCGCGTGACATCTCTGGGCGAGAGGCCTGACTGGCCCGTGCAGAGTATGGCGGCAGGAACGAAGTTGTCAGCCGCCGTATGGACGGGAACACTTTCGCCGGGGCGCTACGCCGAGTTCGGATTCATCGGAGTCAATCCGGTGAAGCCGGTCACCCTCGTTTGGCCTGTGATCGTGACTTACGCCGATGGCGAGCGCGCGGCCTGGTGGACGGGGAACATCGCCCACAAAGCGCCGAGGACGGTGGTGAGCAATCCCGCCGGATTCAACGGAAGTCTCGTCATCGCGTTCGGTGTTTGTGTGTTCGCTTTGATACTCGCCCTCACCGCACTCGGTCTTTCGCTTCGTGGTGCGTCACCGGCGCCGACTACATTCGGCCGGGATCCGGGATGATCGCCTCCTGGATGGAACGGCCCCCCTTGTGCGTGTAGAATAAACGTGACTATGCGCCGTTTTCTTGGAGTGGCTGTCGCCCTGGTCTTTTCAGGCGGGTTTTTCGCGCCCGTTGCCGCAGCCTGCACCAGCGGGTCTGCGACAGTTGCATCAACCATGACAATGACTGATGCTCATCACCACGAGAGCCCGCAGCCATCGCAGCACTCATCGGGGAAAAAGATTCCCTGCACGTCCCACGATTCCGACTGCTGCAGCGCGATGGCGTCGTGCGCTCTGCACTTCTTCGCCGCCAGGGCCCAGGTAGTGATCGAGCAGCCGGTGTTGGCGCGCGCGATCCAGCGTCCTCTTTCCACTGAGCACGCGACTCCGACGCTGAGCGTCGAGCCGCCGCCTCCTCGAGCCTAAGCTCAGCTCGAAGGATCCCGTCCCGCGATCACGCGGGGCGGACGAATCGCGATCACAATCGGCCGCGGTTACACATCAATAAGGCGCTCAATGTCTCGCAATACTGTTTGGACCATCGCGTTGGTCCTTGCCGCAGCTATATCGTCTACGGATTCACACGCACAGACGTCGATGCCGGGGATGCCCGGGATGAAGGACACGGTCGTGCGTAAGCCGAGTCCAACCAGGAAGACCAAGCCAGCCGTTCCAAAAAAGGCGACGACGAGGAAAGCCGTCGCCAAGCCGGCAGCCCAACTCGATTCCACGGCGACGACACAGCACGACAGCACAATGTCGATGCCAATGACAGCTCACGATTCTACGTCCGCTCACGACTCGATGCCTGGAATGGCGCCGATGCCTGCGCCAATTCGCGACTCAACGGCGATGCACGGAATGGCATCAATGAGCGGGACAACCTCGCCTGCTGGTATGAAGCCGATGACCGCCGACGACATGATGATCGGCCCGGTCGGCATTTCGATGGAGCGAATGGGTTCGGGAACGACGTGGATTCCCGACGCAGTCACGATGCCTTCGCGCCGGACGATGATGGGAAGCTGGATGGTGATGGCCCACGGGTTCGCGTTCGCGCAATACGATCATCAGTCCGGCAAGCGCGGCGATGATCAATTCGGATCTCTCAATTGGGCGATGCTGATGGCTACTCGCGAGCTCGCCGGTGGAAGATTTCAGGCGCGCACGATGCTCAGTCTCGACGCGCTCACGGTCACGTCGAAGGGCTACCCGCTGCTGCTTCAGACCGGAGAAACGTACGACGGGCAGCCGCTGCACGACCGCCAGCATCCGCACGATTTTTTTATGGAGCTCGGCGCGCTTTACCAGCGCCAGCTCACGCCCACGCTGGGGTGGAGCGTTTATGCGGCCCCCTCGGGAGAGCCGGCGCTCGGACCGGTCGCCTTCATGCATCGACCGTCGGCGATGGACAACCCCTCGGCGCCCATCTCGCATCACTGGCAGGATGCGACGCACGTCTCCTTCGGAGTGCTGACTGGAGGTTTGTTCACAAAGACATTCCAGATCGAAGCGTCCGCATTCAATGGGCGCGAGCCGGATCAACACAGATGGAACTTCGACCCGATCAAGATCGATTCATATTCGTCGCGAGTCACCTTCAATCCGAACGCAGCGTGGAGTGTGAGCGGGGGCTACGGTTACCTGAAATCCCCCGAAGCATTGAATCCGAAGATGTCGATGCATCGCGTGACCGCGTCGATCCTCAACGGCAAGCGCATCGGATCAGACGGTCAGGTGGCGACATCCGTGATTTGGGGTGCAAACAAGCATTCAGGCGAATCCGGGCTTTCGCACAGCTTCCTCGCTGAGAGCGAGGCGATTCTCGATCGCAGCAACACGATCTTCGGCCGCACCGAATGGGTTCAGAAGAGTGGTGAAGACCTTGTCGTTGATGCCGGTTCAACGGGACTGCCGTCCGGTGCGTCCGCATTCCCGTCGGCGGAACGCTTCAACGTCTCGACAGCGCAGCTTGGCTACATTCGCGAGCTGGGGCGTACGCACTGGGCGACGATCGGACTTGGCGCGGCGGGCACCATTAACTTCGTGCCTTCGCAGCTGGAGCCGATCTATGGTTCGAGAACGCCGGCGGGGTTATTCGTTTTTCTTCGATTGCGGCCGTTTCACGAGAGAGCGCTGAAGGAATCGATGACCACGATGGGTCATGAATAAGCGGATCCTGCGGATCGTCTGTGCCGCCGCGCTGATGATACCGGCGGCGCTGCTGGCGCACGCCCGGCTGACTCACAGCACTCCCGCGGATCGCGCGAAGCTGAAAGAGCCGCCAAAGATTATCACTCTCGAATTCTCCGAGGCGCCGGAAATCGCATTGACGACGATCGCTCTCACCGGGCCCGGGGGAGTATCGATTGCGCTCGGCCCCGTTGCGCAGCCGGCAACCGCCGCGCGATCAGCAACGTCGGAGATCGTCGGAGTCCTTGCTCCCGGCGCGTACCGGGTGTCATGGACGACAGCTGCTTCAGACGGTCATCCGAGCAAAGGCACGTTTACATTCGATCTTCTCCCCGACAGCGCGTCCGCGCCGGCGGCGCCCCTCATCGTGGCACCGACAGCGCCGAGTGAAACGACACTGCGTACCGTTCCCGCGACAGTCGCGGATCAGCCGGAAGGGTTTGGTGTGGAGTCGCCCGTCTATGTCATCATCAGGTGGCTCCAGTTCCTCGCGATTCTGGTCATCATTGGTGCAGTCGCATTCCGGCAGCTGGTGCTGTCATTCCTCAAGAGAAAGGAGGATCCGGACTCGGCGATGATCCCGGATGCGGCGCGCAACGCCGCGCATCTTGGACAAAAGTCGGCGGCGCTCCTGCTCGCCGTGCTCGTAGTCCGCCTCGTCGCGCAATCGTATATGATGCACGGCGGAATGGGGGGAGTCGCACCCGCAATGATGGTCTCGATGGT
>JALYYD010000123.1 GCA_030946775.1 Gemmatimonadota bacterium | reverse complement strand
CTTCAACGCTCTTTCGTTCACCCTGAGCACGGACGATCGATTACCATCGAACGGCTGCTCTCACTATACGCGTGGCACGGCCGCCATCACGTCGCTCACATCACCAGGCTGCGCGAGCGCAATGGATGGTGACCTGAGCTCGGCCCCGAAGTGACATCGCAGTTGACGGCAGAACGATTTTCCTCGGCTCGGGAATTCTCGCGCGCCGCCGAAGAGTTTCTCGTCGCGCGCGAAGCGGAGAACAATCTGCTGCTCGGGATCACCGACGATCTCATCCGCGGCGCGAGTTTCGGCGACGAACCCCCGTATTTCGGTGTCGTTCGCCGCGATGGCACCGTGAGCGCCGCTGTGGTCCGCACTCCGCCGTTCGGCGTGTCCGTCGCCGACACGGGCGATGACGAGGCAATCGACCTCCTCGCCGAAGACGTGCAACGTGTATTTCAAGAGCTGCCGGGAGCGATTGGGCCGATCCAGCCGACGGAACGATTTGTCGCCAAGTGGGAATCGCTCACGACGCAGCGGAGAAAAGTTCGCGCGAACGAGCGAATCTACCGCTGCGGAGCCGTGACGCGGGCAAGATCGCCGCGCGGCGAGATGCGCGCTTTTCGCGAGAGTGACCGCCAATGCGCGCTCCAGTGGATGAAGCTGTTCATCTCCGAATCGAAGCTGCCGTTACGTTCCGAACCGCAGCTGCTTGTTGGCATCGACAGGCACCTTTCGAACCCGGACGGAGGAATATTCTTTTGGGAAGTAGACGGAGAAGTAGTGTCAATGGCGGGCGCCGGTGGAAGGACTCCGAACGGGGTTCGCATCGGACCTGTCTATACTCCTCCCAATGAACGCGGCAAGGGATACGGCACCGCGCTCGTCGCCGATCTCACCACGCTGATGTTCGACCGCGGCCGCACGTTCTGTTTCCTTTTCACCGACCTCGCGAACCCGACGTCGAACAGCATCTACACCCGGATTGGTTACGCCCCGGTGATCGACTGCACGATGTATGATCTCATTCCAGCGTGACGCCGGATATATTCAACCTGTACCCTGTTGTTGACGAGGAACGCGATGACTGAGCTGGCGACATTCGGTGCGGGCTGCTTCTGGGGAGTCGAAGTCACTTTCCGCAACGTGAAAGGTGTAAAGGAAGCGCTCGTCGGATACCTCGGCGGGTCGATGGAGAATCCAACCTATAAGGATGTCTGCACCGGACGCACCGGCCACGCCGAAGTCGTGCAGGTCGAGTTCGATCCCTCGCAGGTGACATTCGAAAAGCTGCTCGGCGTGTTCTGGGAGAACCACAACCCCACCACGCTCAACCGCCAGGGTCCGGATGTCGGCACCCAGTATCGCTCGGCGATCTTCTACCACAGCGACGGGCAGAAGCGCATCGCCGAGGAGTCGAAGGCGCAGCAGATGGCGAGCGGACGGTTTTCCAGGCCGATCGTGACCGAGATCACGCCCGCGACCGCGTTTTACAAGGCCGAGGACTACCACCAGCGCTATCTAGAGAAGCGCGGTCTTGCCAGCTGCCACGTCTGATACGGCATTCCGCTTGCGCTTTGAGCGGATATGAAAAAGAGCATCGAAAAGCAGAGCTGGTTCCTTGTCGCGGCGGCCTCGGCGATTCTCGCGGGGATGATCGCCGAGCGCGGGCTCGAATCGGGATGGCGCGCGGTGTACGACGACGACCCCCCGGTAGACCCCTGGAAATCCGACAGCTGGAAATCTGCGATAGCGTGGGCGGCGGTTTCTGCAACAGTCGTCGCGGCGGTGCAGATTAGTGCGCGTCACGGCGCCCAGCTCGGGTGGCAGAAAGTGACCGGCAAAAAACCTCCGGCGGCCTAATGGATCATTCTCCCGGTTTTCTCAAGCTTGTGAACGATGTGCTCCCGCGCGTGCGCGAGGTGAGCGTTGCCGATACCCGACAGAAGATGAAGTCGGGGACGCGGGTCTTTGACGTGAGAGAGGATCTGGAGTACGAGGCCAGTCACGTGAAAGGCGCCGACCACCTGGGCAAGGGGATCATCGAGCGCGACATCGAGAAGGCGGTGCCGGACAAGAATGCGGAGATCGTGCTGTACTGCGGCGGCGGGTTCAGGTCTGCGCTCGCCGCCGATGCCTTGCAGAAGATGGGGTATACGAACGTGCTGTCGATGGCCGGCGGCTGGCGCGCGTGGAACGAGGCGGGGGCGCCGGTAGAGTAGTTACTGCCGGGAGAGAATTCTCCCCGCTACGCCGCTGTCTATGTTCTGACCCGAGAGCACTGCGGCGCGAGGTCCCTTCCGTTTCAAGTTCTCGTCCGCCAGCAGCGCGGCGGTAGCCGCGGCACCAGCTCCTTCAGCGATGTTGTGCGTCGTCGCGAACAAGAGCCGGATCGCATCTTCGATCTGTTCGTCGCTGACCTCGACGATTCGAATGCCTGCATCTCTCATCAGGCGAAGCGCCGATTCATTCGGGGTGCGGCAGGCCATCCCGTCGGCGAGCTCGGTTGTTACCGGACAAGACACGAGCTTCTCCGCTTCGAGCGAACGCGCGTAAGCCGGGGCGCCCGTCGAGACGACACCGATCACTTCCGCCTTATGCGACAGCGCCGCTTTCGCTGCGAGTGCGCCGCAAAATCCGGATCCCTGGCCGATCGGTACATAGAGCGCCTCCAGCGCGGGCACGGCGCGCAGCAGCTCGAGCGTATAGGTGGCGACTCCGCTGACGAGCTTTTCGTGAAAGGTCGGAATTCGATGCAGGCCGCGGCTCGCTGCAATTCGATCCGCTTCTTCGGCCGCGTCCTGAAACTCGCCGCCGAACTCCACGACCTCCGCGCCGAGTGCGCGCATCGCTGCGTTCTTGTCGGCGGCGTTGTTGTGGGGAACGACGACGAGAACTGGAACTCCCGTCGAGCGCGCAGCCAGGGCGATGCTCTGCCCGTGGTTTCCGCGAGTTGCGGTCACGATCCCATCAACGCGTTGCTCGCCTTCCGCCAGCATCTGCAGGTAAACGAGGCCACCGCGAATCTTGAACGCGCCGGTGGGAGCGTGATTTTCGTGCTTCAGCCAAACCTCGCCTCCGGCACGCTCCTCCAGAAGCGGCCACCGGTACTGTGGAGTAGGGGCCATCGTGCGATACACGATCGCAGATGCGGCTTCGAGGTCATTCAGAGTTGGGAGCTGTTGCACGTTATTCGCCGCCTCGGGTGGTTTTACTTTATAACGCAAAGTACTTGACAATACGAAGAGAAGACCCAACTTTTAGAAGTAACCTACTCGGAGGCCCACCGTGCTGAATCGCGTTCTTGTCTTCTCGTCAGTCGCCAACATTCTGGGTGGCGCGGTTCTCTTCCTCACGTGGGCTGTGAACTGGGCGACTGATCCCGCGCGTCACGTGCCTATCATCGTGCTTGGGATCGGCGGCGCGATGGTCATCCAGGGAGTGTACACCGTCGGCTATTCCCTCGGCTGGTGGGGCGCGTGGGGTGACATTGCGTCGGGCGCGCTCCTTGGCGGCCAGCTCATCTCGGGATGCGCCGGCGTTGGACTGCTCGTATCGGGAATCGCGCACAACTCCGCGACCAACGACATCGAAATGGCACCCGTGATCGCCGGGCTGTTGATCGGCACGAACGCACTGATCGCCCTGATTCTGCTTGTGAATTCCGGCAAAATCTGGGGGAGCGGATTCAGCTCGCGCGGTGGAAGCGCCCTGCTGTGACCCGTGCGCTCAGGCCGAAGACGCGCGGGCGTGCAGCATCTTGATCGTTTCGTGCGACGACTCGAACGCGCCCGCCATCCAGCTCCCGACGTAGCTCATATGCTCGCCGCAGAAATACGTCCCGCCCTGCGGCTTCAGCAGCAGCGCGTATTCGTTCTGCCGCTGAGTGTCGTTCCAGTTCGCCCAGCCGCCGAGTGAATATGGAGTCTTGTGCCAGGCAACGGATATTCCGCTCTCGAACTCGGCGTCGTACTGCGGGTGGATCTTCCGCCCCTCCGCGAGCGCGCGCTTGACGCGGTCGGCCGGCGACAGCTTGGCAAACTCGTCCGCCTGCTGGTCGTAATTGTAGTAACCGATGAGCACGCCCTTCTTCGACTGAAAGCCCGTTGACGGATAGACGATCTGAGTCATCGCCTGATCGGTGAGCGTCACGCCTCCGAAAATGCGATCGTCCTCCTCCCAGAATCTGCGCTTGAACTGAAGTCCCATCTTTCCAGTAACCGCGTACTGACCGCCGATCGTCGAGATCGCCGCGTTCACGGGGGCGGGGAAGTCATTGGGAATCGATTTCAGGACGCTGAAGGGAATCGTGCAGATGCAGTACTCGGCTTTTTCTTCGCGCGTGATTCCGCCCGCGCCCTTGTACACGACGCGCACTCCGGCGCCGTCGTTTCTGATCTCCCGGATCGGCGCGTTGTACGTGATGACGTTCCCCAGCCGCTCGGCGAACGCGTAGGCGAGGCGATCCGTGCCTCCGGCGAGCTGCATCATCGTCATCTGAAAATCGATGTACTGCTCGTATCCGAAATTGAAGAAGACGCGCGACTGGTAGAGGGTATGACGGTCCACCGGCTTGCTCAACTTGCCGGAGTTCGTTCCGCCGCCGGGCTGAACTTCGAAGCCGCGGCGCATGTTCGGTCCGTACTTCGGGAGAACGGCACGCGCGGTGTCGCCCCCCGCTCCAGGTGGCCCGAATCCGAATCCCTGAAGCCATCCGTCGGATTGGAAGAACTGCATCAGCGCGTCGCGATCATCCTTGCTCAGGTCCTTGTCGAGCGCGCCCTCGCTCGTCGCCTTCGCCATCAGCTCGTCGGTGTAGCCGAACATGTCGGCCTTGGCTTCGCGGTGACGCAGCTTGCCGCCGCTCATTCCGCTGAACTTGGGATCGGCGCTATGGTAGTACGCGTTCTCGTTGACGTTGAGAAACGCTTCCAGTGCGAGATCGAATTCCTTGCAGTAGTTGAGCGTCGTCAGGTGATCGGCGGGTACGCGCATCGGACCGGGATTGTAGTACAGCCCCTTGTCGAATTGGCACGTCTGCGTCGCGCCGTCTATCTCCGTCTCCACGGTTCCCTGGCGAATGCTGTGACATCTTCCGCCCGGGCGCCCTCGCGCCTCGAGAATATGGCAGTCGTAGCCGAGCTTTCTCAGCTCGTAGCCGGCGCTCATTCCGGCGAGGCCCGCGCCGAGGATCAGTACCTTCTTGCCCCTTCCGTTGCCGGAAAGATCTAGTGGCGTGTTGAGCGGCTTGTGCAGCACGCCCATCGCGCCCATCGCCTGATACACGGCGCCCGCTCCGCCGGCGCGCCCTACGAGCTGGAGAAAGTCGCGGCGCTTCATTGTACGAGCTCACCGTGATCCACCGGCTCTACGCCGCGCCGCAGAAATAGGAAGTCATAGAGAAGCGCGGCGACCACCGCGCCGGTGATCGGCGCCAACCAATAGATGAGCTGCGCTTCGAACACTCCGCTCGCGAGCGCGGGCCCGAATGAGCGCGCCGGATTCATCGAACCGCCAGTAAATGGTCCGATGGCGAGAATGTCGGCGGCGACGACAAAGCCGATCGCGAGACCGCCGATCTTCGGCGACTTCGGGTCCACTGCGGTGCCGAACACGACAAAGCAGAGGAAGAATGTTGCGATCGCCTCGAGCATGAAGGCCTGCCCGCCGCCGATGTCTAGTGAAATCGCCTGGCCTCCGCCGCGTGTCGCGGCGAAGACGGCCTCGGGAAACGTCGCCTTTAGCGCGTATGCCGCGATCACCGCGCCGAGGAGCTGCGCGACGATGTAGAGCGCCGCCATCATCGCTTCGATCCGACGCGTGGCGAGAAATCCGATCGTGATCGCCGGATTGAAGTGGCCGGAGATTCTCATCAGCGCGGAGACCATCACCGCGAGAATGAGTCCGTGGGCGAACGCAACCTCGATCAGCCCCGCCGGGCTGCCGGAAAGCTTCGCGGTCATTATCGCGCCGCTCCCGACGAAAACAAGAGCAAAGGTGCCGATGAACTCGGCGAGAAAATGACGCCAGGCGTCGCGCATTCGAATCTCCCGGAAAGTTTGTTGACCGGGAGGTGGTTCGGAGTCGAGCTACATCACTCTCCGCAGAACCAGCGCGGCGTTGATTCCGCCAAAGCCGAAGGAATTGCTGAGCACGTGCTCGACCCGCTCTTTCTTCCCGGTACCCGGCAGGAAGTTAAGGTCGCACGCCTCGTCCGCAACAGAGAGGTTGACTGTCGGCGGCAGCCATTCGTTCTCCATTGACAGAGCGCAGATCGCCGCCTCGATTGCGCCCGAAGCCCCCAACGCGTGACCATAGTATCCCTTCGTACCGCTGAGCGGAATCTTGTACGCGTTGTCGCCAAAGACCTTTTTGATCGCGAGCGTCTCGGTGGAGTCGTTCAGCGGCGTCGAGCTGCCGTGTGTGTTCACGTAGCCGATCTCGCTTGCCGTTACGTGAGCGTCGTCAAGCGCGAGCTGCATCGATCTCGCCGCCTGCGAGCCATCGGGAAGCGGCGCCGTCATATGGTGCGCGTCGTTGGTGGACCCGAAACCAGCTACTTCGGCGTATATGTGCGCGCCGCGGCTCTTCGCCCGCTCGTACTCCTCGAGAATCAGCACCGCCGCGCCTTCGCCCATCACAAACCCGTCGCGATCCTTGTCGAACGGGCGCGACGCGCTCGACGGATCGTCGTTGCGCGTGGACATCGCGCGAATGAGCGCGAAGGCTCCGAAGCAGAGCGGAGCGAGCGGCGCTTCCGCTCCACCCGTGATCATCACGTCGGCGTAGCCGTCGCGGATCTGACGGAATGCGTCGCCAATGGCGATCGTCCCCGACGCACAGCTCATCGCGTTGGTGGAATTCGGACCGGTCACGCCGAGCTCGATCGCGATGTTGCAGCTGGACGCGCCGCCGAACACCGAAAGCGCCAGCAGCGCGTCAACCTCTCGGATCCCCTGCTGCAGAAAAACTCCCAGCTGGCTCTCGGCGTAGGCGACGCCGCCGAGCGCGGTTCCCATCATCGCGCCGACACGATCCCTGTTTTCCTTCGCCAGGTCGAGCTCGGCGTCGGCGAGCGCCATCTGCGCCCCGACGATGGAGAATTGCGCGAACCGATCCAGCCGCTTCGCCTTTTTCTTTTCAAGATGATCTTCCGGCACATAGTCGTTCACCTGCGCCGCATTATGGCTGCGAAAGATCGCGGGGTCGAAGCGCGTCAGTGTGCCGACTGCCGAGCGCTCACGCTTGATTCCGTCCCACAAGCCCTTCTGCGTGAGGCCGATGGGGGTGATTGCTCCGATCCCCGTGATCACGACACGACGCTTCCCGTTCTGGTCCAATTGATTCTCCCCGCTGTGAATCAAGCCGGCTCACGCTCGGCGACGGCTGCGAGGCCGGCGAGTGTGCGTGAAGCGATCCCGTGCACGAACACAGGTCCGATTACCAGCTTTGCAGCCGGGATTCCGACGAGAGGCCATTTTGGCCCGTTCCATAGATGCACAATCCGTACGTGAGTTCCGGCTGCGACAGGCGTGAACGTCCATTCGACGTCCATTCCCCTGGTAATACCCCCGATGTGGCGGAAGCGGACCGCCGGCCTCCCGTCATCCACTTCCATTTCGGAGAGCCACCACGTCGGCCAGTTCAGTCCCGCGCCGAATGGGCGGTCGGCGGACATCTCGACGACTCCTCCGGCCCTTCCGTCGCTCTCGCGGAACCGGACGAAGTTGTAGTGATTCAAGTGCGCCGGCCACGACACGACGTCGCGAGCGAGCCGGTAAATGACCTCCACCGGCGCATTCACGATCCGCTCGTCGATCGTTTCCATCGAGCGGCCGAGCGGCATCGCGCCCAATGATGACTTCAAGATTGCGCTCTCACCGGCTTCCACCCAGCGGTGACGCGGAACCCTGGGCGGCGCTTGCCCTCGATGGGAATTCCCATCGCTCCGGATACGATTGCGCTCAGCTCACCCGTCGTGAAGCCGCGCATCACCGAGACGACTCCGTCGTGACGCGTAACCGGGTGGAAGCGCAGTGGAAACGAGACAGCCCACAATCCACCGGCCGCGACCCAGCTGCGACGGATGTCGCTGATGATCACTCGCACCCGGGCGACGCGGTTCATCTCCCGAATGAGAACATTCGCCTCGTCGGGCAGCATGTGATGCAGAAATTGTGATGTCGTAACGATGTCCACGCTGTTTGTCGCGAACGGCAGCCGCAGCCCGTCGCCGCGAACCGTCGCGGTGAGAATTTTTCGTCCGACGTTCGCGAGCGCTTCGGATGCGTCGAGCCCAAACGTCGTGAGATTGATGCCGCGAGGCCGCAGGTGCTTCGTCGCGGCCAGCGGTATATCGCCGACTCCCGTCGCCACGTCGAGCAGCGACGCGTCACTCGGCAGCGACGGCAGGGCGATGTCAATTTCGCTCAGCACGGCGCGAACCCCGCCGAACAGCGCGTTCGCTTTCGCGACGTCGCTGATGGACCGGGTCATCACGCGCGGGTCTACATTTTCTCCGTCGAGTATCTCTTCGCCGCGAAGTCGCGGAGGAACAAGCAGGGGCAGCAATTTACCTCTCCAGCCCTGCATAACCGCCGCGATAGTAGAGGAGCGGCTTGTCGTCCCGCCACGTCGCGGACTCCACCTCGCCGACTACTATGGTATGGTCCCCGCCCTGGTACGTCGTCGTGCGTCTGCACTCGAGCACGGCGAGCGAGTCATCCAGAACGGGAGTGGAATGCGCACCGCGGGTGAAGCCAATGCCCTCGAACCTGTTCCCTTCGACCTCAGCGAACCGGCGCGCGATCGGCTCCTGTGACTGCGCCAGCACGTTGACCGCGAAGTGAGAGCAGGCGACGATCGAGTCGTGCATCGTCGCGACTTTCTCTACACAAACGAGGATCAGCGGTGGATCGAGGCTGACGGAGCAAAACGCGCTCGCCGTCATTCCGTGGTCGCTTCCGTATTCAGAGCAGGTGGTGACTACGGTCACTCCGGAGGCGAATCGCCCGAGCGCGCTGCGAAAGGCGTCGGTGTCGATGCTCACGCCTGCACCCCCCGCCCGAAGGCGAGCTTGAGAAAGAAACGCGGATTGAGAACCGCGCTCGCCGGAACGAAGTCACCGGCGACGCCGATGAGAAGGTTCATCATGTCCTTGTTGCGGGCGAGCACGCGGGCAATGCGATTCATTACCGCCGGCGCGGCGACTCCCACTCCAAGGAGCTTCTCAATCCTCCATTTCCCATCGAACTCGCGGCGTCTCGCGCTCTCGTACGCGATTAGCCCGGAGCACGCGCCGCTTCCGGTTTGCGAGAGATCGCTCAACACGTGCCCGGCCAGGATCTCTCCTCCTCTAAGAGCCGCATAAATACCCTCTCCGGTAATCGGATCAAAAAAATCAGCGGCGTCGCCGACGAGCGCGGCGCCCGGCGCCCACGCCACCTTCGCCGCCGAGGCGAAAGGCCCTGTCGCCCGCACCGGCGTCACACGCTCGGCGTGCGCAAACCTTTCTCCCAGTTTGGGGCGCGACGCGAACCACTCCTCGAAGAACGCGGTGCGGTCGCGCGCGAGCTCCGCCGAGCGCGATGCGGGCACGACCACCGCGACATTGGTAACTCCCCCGCCGACATTCGCCATTCCGGAATATCCGCGAGTGTCTAGGTGGATCTCGCCGGCGTCTTTCATTCCCTCGACGCCTTTGTAATGTGCGACGAGCGCGATGCGCCGTGGCCATCCACTTTTTATCAAGCCGAGTCTTCTGCCGACGACGGAGCGCAGGCCATCCGCCCCGATCACCAGCCGGCTGCGCAGCTCGCGCGCGCCGCTCACCGAGTCATCCACGCGCACGCCGCGGACAACGCCGGATGCGGTCTTCAGTACATCGGTGACCTTGCTCCCTTCGAGCACGCGCGCGCCCACCGACTCCGCCCTGCGGAGAAGTATCTCGTCGAGCACGGTTCTCCGTAGCGCGAGGCCGTAGTCGCGGAACGGGCGAAAATCCCGCACCGCCGCGAAGTCGCCGCGAATCGTCGTCCCCGCCTGGGATGTCACCGTCATTCCCGCGAGCTTCTCCGCACCGGAGAGCTCGATCGGATCGAGCGCGCCCATTTCAGAGAGGATGCGCGACGCTTCAGGACTCATATACTCCGAGCACGGCTTGTCACGCGGAAACCGCGCGCGGTCGAGAACGAGAACGTTCGCCCCTGCCTGGGCGAGAAAGAACGCAGTCGAAGATCCAGCCGGCCCGCCACCGACGACGATGACATC
>JALYYD010000115.1 GCA_030946775.1 Gemmatimonadota bacterium | reverse complement strand
GATTCCCCACACCGCGGAGCCGCGCAGCGACGACATCAGCAGCCGGCGCATTGCGTTTCCGAGCGTGTGCCCGAAACCGCGCTCCAGCGGCTGGAGACGGAACTCTGCGACATTGGGACTGTCTTCGCGCTTCGTCGCCTCGACGAGCTGCGGACGGACAAGACCCCTGAGATCGATTGCGTTAGCCATTCTGAATAATCCTCAACGTCCCACCCCGCCCCTAACGCGCAGTGGGCCCGTAACGAGAGTTAGGGTCTCGCTTGCTGCGCCGCTCCGCCACCCGAGGCGGAGTTCGGCTTACTTCGAGTAAAGCTCGACGACCAGCTGTTCCTGCGCCGCGATCGGAATCGCCGTCCTCGACGGCCGCTCCAGCATTCTTCCGCTGAAGGTGTCGCGATCCACCGCGATCCAGCTGAGCGGCGCGCCGCGCGAGGACTGGTCCATCGCCGCCATCACGCTCGCCTGCTCCCGCGACTTCATTCGCACGCGGATCTCCTGACCCGGCATGACGAGGAAGCTGGGGATGTCAACCGACTTCTGATTCACTTCGACGTGACGGTGCCTGATGAGCTGGCGGGCCGCCTTGCGGCTGCCGGCGAATCCCATCCGGTACACGACGTTGTCGAGACGGCTCTCGAGTGCGGCGAGCAGATTGTGGCCGGTGATTCCCGGCATCGGCGCGACGCGCTCAAACGTGTTGCGGAACTGCTTCTCGCTCACGCCGTAAATGCGCTTGATCTTCTGCTTCTCGCGAAGCTGCTTCGAGTACTCCGACGTCTTGCGGCGGCGCGCGGTGCTCGCGCCGTGCTGTCCCGGGGGCGTCGGACGACGCTCGACGGGGCACTTCTCGGTGAAACACTTCGTCGCCTTAAGAAACAGCTTCGTTCCCTCTCGGCGGCACATGCGGCAGCTCGGTCCGGTGTAGCGCATTGTTAGACTCTCCTGCGCTTCGGCGGACGGCAGCCGTTGTGCGGAATCGGGGTAACGTCCTTGATCGACTTCACCTGCAGACCAGCTGCGACGAGCGCCTGGATCGCCGACTCGCGTCCCGATCCGGGACCCTGAACGCGGACGTGCACGCGGCGGACGCCGAGGCTCATCGCCTCACGCCCTGCCTGCTCGCCGGCGACGGTCGCCGCGAACGGCGTGGACTTCTTCGAGCCCTTGAATCCCGCCTTACCCGACGATCCCCACGACAGCGTGTTGCCGTGCGGGTCGGTGATGGTGATGGTCGTGTTGTTGAAGGTCGCGCTGACGTGGGCGATGCCCTCAGCCTCGACGACTTTCTTTGTCTTCTTGCCGATAGCCATTACTTCGTGACCTTCTTCTTACCCGCGATCGCGCGGCGCGGCCCCTTCTTGGTGCGGGCGTTTGTATGCGTACGCTGTCCACGGACGGGGAGGCCTCTACGATGGCGAACGCCACGGTACGAGCCGATGTCCATGAGACGCTTGATATTCATCGCCACTTCGGTGCGAAGCGCGCCTTCGACGCGGAAATCCTTCTCGATCGCCTGACGGAGACGGTTGGTGTCCGTATCGTTGAGATCGCGGATTCGCTGCTCCGCGTTCACGCCCGTGGACGCCAGTATCCGTCGCGCTGTCGCGCGGCCGATGCCGAAGATGTAGGTAAGACCGATCTCGACTTTCTTCTCGCGCGGAAGATCCACGCCTGCGATTCTAGCCATGATCAGCCCTGCCGCTGCTTATGCTTTGGATTGCGCTTGCAGATTATGCGAGTGACACCTTGGCGCTTGATCACCTTGCAGTGCTCGCAGATCGGCTTGACGCTGCTTCTAACTTTCAACCGAGTGGCTCCAGTTTGGACGTACAAATCCCCGGCACTTTGAGGGCCCGGGGCGTTTCCTGAGTAGCCTTGTAAAGTAGTGTGGCTATTGAGCAAATGCAATAACTATCGGCAAGACTGGCGCAGATTCTGCCCCGCCTGGCACCGGAGACCGAAAACCCCGTGAACCTACCCCGAATTCCTTCCCGAAAATGAGCATCAGATCCGCCGCCGCCCTTGCCGCCGCTGCCTCGCTCTGGGCCTCCTCCCTTTCCGCCCAAACGGCTCCAAAAATCCTGCCGTCTCCCCTCTCCTTTGGGCAGACTTTTGTCCTCCACTCCACCGTACTCGGCGAGGATCGCCGGATAAATATCTACCTGCCCCCTGTTTACTCCGATTCGCCCGCCGTCCGCCTCCCCGTCCTGTACATGCCGGACGGAGGGATGGCGGAGGATTTCCTACACGTCGCAGGCCTCGTCCAGGTCTCCGTAGGGAACGGGACGATGCGGCCGTTCATACTCGTCGGAATCGAGAACACGCAGCGGCGCCGTGACCTCACCGGTCAGACGACCAACCCCAAGGACAGCGCGATCGCGCCCCGCGTCGGCGGCTCGGCGGATTTCCGGCGATTCATCCGCACCGAGCTGATGCCGGCGGTCAACGCCGCATACAGAACGACGGGCGAGACGGCAATCATCGGAGAGTCGCTCGCGGGCCTTTTCATCGTTGAGACCTTTCTTCTAGAGCCGGACCTCTTCGACAGCTATGTCGCCTTCGACCCGAGCCTGTGGTGGAATCACGCCGAGCTGGTGAAAACGGCGGCGGCGCGAATCCGCTCCATCGGCGCGAAACCCAAATCGGTTTATCTCGCCGCCAGCCGCGACGACATAGACGGGTTCACCGGCCAGCTGGCGATTCTCCTCGACCAAAACGCGCCGAAGACATTGAAGTGGTTTTACGATCCGATGCCGGAGGAGTCTCACGCGACGATTTACGACCCCGCGTCAATTCGCGCAGTGCGCCGGCTGTTCAAACCCGACTAGCTAGCGCTTCTCGGCGAGCATCTTGTTCACGTACCGCATCGCCATCGCCGGGTCGGGATCGGCGGTGACGGTTCGCCCGAGCACGATGTAGCTCGCGCCCGCTCTCACAGCCTCGAGGGGAGTGACCGTTCGGCGTTGGTCGTTTCGCGGATCACCCGGACGCCGGATTCCGGGAACTAGAAGCCGGAGCCGCTCGCCGTACTCCCCATTCACCGATAGTGCCTCGAGCCCACTGCAGACGACACCGTGCGTTCCGGCATCGGCCGCCTGACCGGCGAGGCGCAAGACCTCTCTCGACAAATCAAGGCGCGCCCTTCCCCACGCGAGCCGGACTCCGGTAGTGTCGAGCGAAGTGAGGATCGTGACGGCGAGGATGCCACACTTGTCACCGCCGCCCGAAACCGCCGCCTGCATCATCTCGCGGCCGCCGGTGGCGTGAACGGTGAGAAGGCTCGCGCCAATCGAAGCGGCGCGCGACGCCGCCTGCCCGACGGTGTTCGGAATGTCGTGCAGCTTGAGATCGAGGAAGACGGATTTTCCGAGCGCGCGCAGCGCTTCCACTATCTGCGGACCCGCCGCGGTGAAAAGCTCGTTACCGACTTTGTAGAAGTCGCAGGCCTTGCCGATCCGTCCGACCAGGTCCATCGCCGAGCGCGCATCGGGCCGGTCGAGCGCGACGATGGCGCGAGCTGTTCTCACTGCCACGCCACAGTGCCGCGCACGTCGGACACATTCGCCACCTCGTGCTTCACGCACCACTTCCCGAGATCGCTCACGATGCGGGGCGCCAATCTCGGGTCACGCATCGCCGCCGTTCCGATGGCGACGAGCGACGCACCCGCCATCAGGTACTGAAGCAGATCAGTCGCCGACGATACGCCACCAACTCCGATCACAGGAACTTTGACCGCTTGCGATACGCGGTACGCGGCGAGCACTCCGATCGGCAGCAGCGCGGATCCACTCACTCCGCCGGTACCAAAGCCGAGCACCGGCGTCCGCCGCTCGACATCTATTGCGAGTCCGGGAAATGTGTTGACGACGGTGATTCCGTCGGCGCCTGCATCGACCGCCGTCTTCGCGGTGTCGGCGATCTTCGGAAGAGTCGGCGAGAGCTTCACGAAAAGCGGACGCCTCGTCGCTGCGCGCGCGCGCTGTATCAGCTCAGCGAGAGCGGCGGAATCGGACCCGAATTCCATCCCGCCCGCTTTCACATTGGGACAGCTGACGTTCAGCTCGTACGCGGAGATCGCCGGAGATCCGTCGAGAATTGCGATGACTTCCGCGAAATCCGGAGTCGCGTTGCCGAGGACGTTTACGATAACTCGCGCGCGGCGGACGTGATTTTCCAGCCACGGCAGATGCGAGGCACGAACTTCCGCCGCGCCGGGATTCGCCAGACCGACGGCGTTTATCATTCCGTCGGGAAGCTCAGCGACCCTCGGCGCGGGAGCGCCGGCGCGGATCTCGAGACTCACCGCCTTGGTGACGATGCCGCCCAAATCTTCGAGCGGAATCAGCGACGCAATCTCGCGCCCGTAGCCGGCGGTGCCGGCGGCAAGCAGCAGCGGATTCTGAAAGTTGATCCCGGCCGCGGCGACTTCGAGGCGGGACGAGGGCATTTCTACTTCGTGCCTCCCACGCGCGACTCGTAGTGCGCGAGGTAGCTGAGAATCGACGACGCGATGTTCCGGGCAATCGATGCCTGGTTGTCGGAATCGTGCAGGTACTGCGCTTCGGACACATTCGTGCCGAATCCGATCTCGACGAGAACGGCTGGCATGAACGACCCGCGCAACACGGCGAAGTTCGCCTGCTGCACACCTCTGCTCGGGCCGGGATGAATCTGTTTCAGGCCATCCTGAATCGTCTGCGCGAGATCGCTCGATTCGCGCAGGTGTTCGTTCTGCGCCATGTCCGTGATGATGAAGCTCAGCGGATCTCCCTTCTGCGCGTTCGCGCCCGTCTCGAATCGTACCGCCTGGTTTTCCATCAACTCGACGCGCCTCGCTTCCTCGGTTTTCGCCTCAGCGAGAAAATATGTCTCGAAGCCGCGCTCGCGGGCGCCGACCGCGCCCCCTCTGCCAGGGGCGTTGACGTGGATCGAGATGAATAGATCGCCGTGGTTCCTGTTCGCGATCGGACCGCGGTCGTATAGGCCGATGAGCGTATCGGTAGTGCGCGTCATCAACACGTCCATCCCCTGCGCGCGCAGCGCGTCGGCGAGCTTTCTCGCGACAGCGAGCGTGACTTCCTTCTCGATGAACCAGGTGTCCTGACCGATCGGCCCGGACATTCCGCGGTCGGGGCCGCCGTGTCCCGCGTCGACGACGACGAGACGGCGTGTCGGACGCCCGTACGAAATCGGAGGCGAGCCGCCACTCGCCGGCGCGCTCGTCGGTCTGGAAACTGGCCGGTCGGCGGCGGTTGGATGCTTCACGATCGTCAAAAATGAACGAAGCTCGCCGAGCTCCTGGTCGTAGAAGTATCCGCCGCCGTACTGCGGGATGACCTCGGTAACGAGCTGAAGTGGAACGAAGAGGACATCGCCGCGGCGCTCGGGCGCGATGGCGAGCGGTACGACCGTGCTATCCACCTTCGCGAACGGGACACCGTCAATCATCTCAAAGCGCGCGTTGGGCAGCACGAGCGCGAAGTGCCCGTTCGCCTGGACGCTGATGCTTCCGCCGAGCGCGGTCGAGAGAAGATCGGCGCGGACGAAAGATTTTCCGTCGTTCACGACGACCGGCACCGCTTTCTGCGTTGCCCCATTTTTCACGATGATAGGCTTCGGCGGCAGCGCCGCTTGGAGCATCAGCGCCAGCGCGGCGATCACGCCCTGACGCTCCGCGCTCTGGCCATCTCCCGCTCATCGTCCTTCTTCTTCAGGTCGGCGCGCTTGTCGTGCAGCTTTTTCCCCTGACCAAGACCGAGCGCGACCTTCGCCTTCCCCTTCTTGAAGTACAGCTCGAGGGGAATCAGCGTCAGTCCCTTTCTCTCAACAGAGCCGATCATCTTCTTGATCTCCTTTTTGTGGAGAAGAAGCTTGCGGGTGCGCGTCGGCTCGTGATTGAAGTAGCTCGCCTGCTCGTACGGCGAGATGTGAAGATTGAGCAGGTAAACCTCACCGGCATTGAGGATCGCGTAGGAATCACCGATGTTCGCGCGGCCGTTGCGGAGGGATTTCACTTCGCTCCCCGTCAGCACGAGCCCCGCCTCCCACGTCTCGAGAATGTGGTAGTCGTGCGACGCGCGTTTGTTCCGCGCGATCGATTCCTTCTTGGGAGCTTCCTTTTCCTCTTTGTCTGCCATCGCGCTCGCAAGTTAGAATCGCATCAGTCCATCAGAAAGGCCGATGTCGCGTTGACTTGGGATACTGTGCTCTCTTAAGTTCAGACGAAGCACGCCGAAGTGGTGGAACTGGTAGACGCGCTGGCTTCAGGAGCCAGTGAGCGCAAGCTCGTAGGGGTTCGAGTCCCCTCTTCGGCACTGGACTGCCCCCTAGTCGAGATCGTTGCAGGACCGACAGCCCCACGGGTAGGAAGCAGGGAGCTTTGAGCAGCGGGAGCCTCACAGCTCGGGGCTCTTCGATCGAGATTCCGACGAAGACGAACTCCGCTCTCGTTGTTCTTTCGTTCCCGGTATGAAAGCTCCCAGCCCAGCTGCTGAAAAGCCCAGAGCTCCCTGCTTCAGTATTCGAGAAAGCCAGACTCCCTGCGCGATCTCTACGGGGCCGTGAGCTAGACAGTCTCCAGAATCGGCAGCCCCACTCTTTCGCGAACCGTCGGCTCGTCCTCGAGCAGATCCGCCAGCGTCACCGAGCTCAGCACGTCGTCGATCTTACGCTGCAGCATCATCCACACCGGCCGAATGCTGCAGTTGTGCGACGACGAGCAGCGATCCTCTTCAACGGGATGGCTGATGCAGTGCACGTCGAATGTCTCCAGTTCCGAAGCGTGGATGACGTCGCGCAGCGAGATCTCCGCCGCCGGCCGCGAGAGCATATAGCCGCCATGCGCGCCGCGCGTGCTCTTGATCACTTCCGCGCGGCGAAGCCGGAGCAGAATCTGCTCGACGTAGTCCGCCGGCAGCCGCTCCTGCGCGGCGATGTCGCGTCCGGTCACCGGGGTCGCGCTCGCGCGCTTCGCCAGATGCAGAGCGCAGATCACGCCGTACTCGGCCCACGTCGTTACACGCATACAATCACGATAGACGCGAGGCGCTGAAGGTACAAGTACTGATAATCGTCATCCGGCGGAAACGCCCCCGTGCTTGCCCCCGGGAACCCCTATTTCGGTCATCTTCCGCAAATCGAGCGCTTCGTCTATCTCGGCGTCGGGCAAAACCTTCTCGCGCTTGACGAGGTCGCGAATGAGCACGTTTTCCTTCACCGACTGCTTGCTGATCTCCGCGGCGCGCGCGTAGCCGATCTGCGGCGCGAGCGCCGTCGCCAGCGCAGCCGATCGCTCTACCCAGTATTCGCACATCTCACGGTTCGCTTCCATTCCAGTGATCGTCTTCTCGGCGAGGACTCTTGCGGCGTTGCCGAGGATCATCATCGTCAAAAGCACGTTGTACGCGATGACCGGCATCATCACGTTCAGCTCCAGCTGTCCGTGCTCGGCGGAAATGCTGACGCAGGCGTCGTTGCCGACGACCTGAAAGCAAACCTGGTTCACCATCTCGGGGATGGACGGGTTCACCTTCCCCGGCATGATGGACGATCCCGGCTGCACGGCGGGGAGACGGATTTCGTCGAGACCGGTGCGCGGCCCGCTCGCCATCAGCCGCAGATCGCTCGAGATCTTGCTCAGGTCGAGCGCGAGAACCTTCATCTGCGCGCTGAACGCGGCGACGTCGCCCATCGACTGCATCAGCTGAATGCGATCGGCGCCTTCGCGAACGCCTGGCTTGGGCAGCGCGCCATTGAGATGCTTGATCATCAGCGCAGGGTATTCCGGCTCGACATTCACGCCCGTGCCAACCGCGCTTCCGCCGATGCCAAGATCGCGCAGGTAGTCGGCGCCTTGCTCCACGCGCTTCATTCCCCGGCGCAGAGAGCCGGCGTAGCCAGCCATCTCCTGGCCAAGCCGGATAGGCATCGCGTCCTGGAGATGCGTGCGGCCGGACTTCATCACATCGTCGAACTCCCTGGCCTTTTTCTCGAACGCGGTCGCGAGCGCGTCGAACGACGCGAGCAGCTTCGGCAGCTCGGTGACGCAGCCCAGTCTGATCGCCGTCGGAATCACGTCGTTCGTGGACTGCGCCATGTTGACGTGGTCGTTCGGATGCACGGGTGAATATTTGCCGCGCTCGCTGCCGAGCATTTCGTTGGCGCGATTCGCGAGCACCTCGTTCACGTTCATGTTGTGCGAGGTACCGGCGCCTGCCTGATACACGTCAACGACAAAATGCTCGCGGTGCTTGCCGGCAAGAATCTCGTCGGCGGCAGCTACGATCGCGTCGGCAAGCTTTGCTTCGAGGCGGCCCGTCTCCTTGTGCGTCAGCGCAGCGGCGCGCTTGATGCGCACGGTCGCCTCGACGAACGCGGGGAGCGGCTTGATGCCGCTGATCGGAAAATTCTGGACCGCGCGCAGCGTCTGAACGCCGTGCAGCGATTCGGCGGGAACTTCGAGCGAGCCGAGTGGATCCTTTTCTGTGCGCGTCTTCTGTGTCATTGGATTGATCAGGACTGAATGATGCGCGCCGTTCCGTTCAGAAACGGATTCGATTCGCGCTCTTCTTTGATGGTCGTGCTCATTCCGTGTCCGGGATAGACGACGGTTTCGGGCGGCAGCCTGGAGATGCGATCCAGCGACTGCGCGAGATCGGCGGGGTTGCAGAACGGAAGATCGGTGCGGCCGATGGAGCCGGCGAAGAGACAATCGCCGACGAGCGCAATGCCATTTCCGTGAATGACGACGTGGCCCGGAGCGTGGCCGGGCGCGTGCATCACCGAGAAAGTTGTCGCGCCGAGCTTGAGCTGCTGGCCGTCGGTAAACTCGAGATCGGGAGCGGGGGGCTGCTCGAATTCGATGCCGTAAACTTCCGCCTGGGTTTCCGCCGCCTGAAAAAGACGGTTGTCTTTCGGATGCAGGTGGACGGGGACATTCCACTTCCGCTTGAGCGCCGCGATCGCGCCGACGTGATCGATATGGGCGTGCGTAATCCAGATCGCTTCCAGCTTCGCGCCCGAATTCTCGACGGCGGCGATCACTTTCTCCGGCTCACTGCCGGGATCGATGAGCGCCGCCGTGTTCGTGCTCTCGTCAATGACGAGGTAGCAATTCTCCTGGAAGGGGCCGACGGTGAGAGTCTCGACCCTCAAACCGCGTATCCCCCGCTGGCGGCGATCTCGGGCTCGAGGTTTCCGCTGCGGCGCGCGGCCAGATACTTCTCCGCCGCGATCGCCGCCGTGGTTCCATCGCCGGCGGCGGTGGTGACCTGGCGGGTGAGCTGGACGCGCACGTCCCCGGCGGCGAAGAGCCCCTTGATCGACGTCTCCATGTTCATGTCGGTGACGAGGTAGCCCATCACGTCGTGATTGACGTGCCCTTCGATGATGCCGGTATTCGGACGGAAGCCGACGAAGACGAAAATTCCCGTGACGCCGAGGCTCGATTCGGCGTGCGTGTCGACATTGCGAAGCTTGAGATTGTTGACGAGCCCCTGCCCGTCTGCTTCGATCTTCTCGACGACTGTGTTCCAGATCAACTCTATCTTCGGGTTCTCGAACAGGCGCTTCTGGAGGATTTTCGAGGCGCGAAGCTCGTCGCGGCGGTGGATCAGATAGACCTTCTGCGCGTAGCGCGTAAGAAAATCGGCCTCCTCGACCGCCGCGTCACCGCCGCCGACGACGGCGATGGTGTGTCCGCGGAAGAAAGCTCCGTCGCAGACGGCGCAGTAGGAGACTCCCTTCCCGGCGTATTCCACTTCGCCGGGAACGTTGAGCTTGATCGGCGTGCCGCCGGATGTGATGATCGCCGTCGGTGCGCGATAGACGTTGCCGGAATCGGTCGTCGCCTCGAACGTCGTGTCGGGCAGCTTCTTGAGCGTGACGACGGTATCCTGCACGAAGTTGGCGCCGAATTTCTTGGCGTGCGCCTCGAACTTCACCGCCAGCTCGTGGCCGAGGATGTGCTCAAAACCCGGATAGTCTTCGATGACTTCCGTGTTGAGGAGCTCACCGCCGCTGATTCCGCGCTCGAGCACGACCGTGTTGAGCATCGACCTGCCGGCGTAAAGCGCCGCTGTCATCCCTGCGGGGCCGGCTCCGACGATTATCACATCCGACTCGACGATGTTCGTCAAATGGCTCTCTAGCTCGAGACAGAAAGAACGTTCAGGGCGCCGTGACAGTGAGAAACGGTGCCGATCAGCACATCGCCCCCGCCGGCGCATTCCGCGGCGATAAAGCGGTCCGCCGCGAGGATCTCGGCTGTGTCCAGCATCCCGACTCCGTAGGCGCGGTGCGTACAGTGAAATATAACCGGGCCTTTGAGACCTTTCCCGCCGCGGCTGCCCGCCATCGCCGTACGGATAGCGTCCGGGATGCTCCAGCTCCGTTCTCCCCTCGTATGCGGGCAAATGCGCGGCTCGATGCAGTTCACCGGACACATCCACTCGGCGAAGCTGACATAGCGGGTGCCATTCTCCGTTTCCCGCTGCCAGGGAAACCCGACGGGGAGCTCGAACGGCTCCGTTTCGATCCGGCGGTCCGGCCAGCGGGCCCTGGCGCGCGCGCGCAGCCAGTCGTACATCAGGTGCGGCATCAATGGAGATGGCACGATCGCGTCACGACACGCCGCATCCGCTCCATCGGAGCGCCCGGCGAAATGCTCGCGAAAGTACGGTTCCCACTCGGCGACGTGAATCTCGACCCCGGATAAACTGACCTCGTCCATCGCGCTCGCCGCACACGCAGGATTGCGATCCACAATCACTACGCGCTCCCAATCCAGCGCGGCCGCCTTTCGGGCCCGGGCGAGCTGCCGAAGGTAGTAGGAGCCGTAACATCCGCCGCCGACGACGACGATTGTTCCGTATCGGGTGAGCTTATCCCCGCTCAGCTCGGCAGCGCAGCCGGCGACGTCAACGTCGAACATGCCGGCCGCCGTCCACGATGATCGTCTCTCCGGTCACGTATTCCGCGCCGACGAGATAGAGCAGCGCGTCGGTTACATCCTTCGGATCTCCGAGGCGGCCGAGGGGCGTCGTTTCCTCCAGGCGCTTCCTCGATGCTTCGTCACAGCCCTCCGGGAGAAGCACCGCGCCCGGTGCGATGGCGTTGACTCGAATCTCCGGCGCCAGCGCGTGCGCGAGAGCACGCGTCATCTGCACTAAACCCGCTTTGCTGATCGAGTGCGGGATGTAGCCGGGCCAGGTCTCGAAAGCGGCGAGGTCCGCGATATTGATGATCACGCCGCGCTTGGCGCGCATCACTTTCGCCGCCGCCTGCGAGAGGAAAAACGGCGCGCGCAGATTGAGACTCATCGTCGCTTCCCAATTGCCGTACGTGACTTCGCCGATCGGGGTGCGCTGCATTATCGCGGCTGAGTTGACGAGAATGTCGGGCGCGCCCATCCGCGACACGACGGCGTCAATAAGTGACTCCGGCTCGCCCTCGCGTGACAGATCGGCGCGGAAAGATTCCGATTTTCTTCCCGTCTTTCTAATCGCGGCGACGGCGGACTTCGCATCATTTTCGGAGTGCGAGTAGTGGACGGCGACATTCGCGCCCGCGTCGGCAAGAGCGAGCGCGATGGCGCGCCCGAGTCTGATCCCGCCGCCGGTTACAAGCGCCAGCTTGTTGTCGAAACTCACGCCACCGCCGCGGCAATGCGCTCGCGATGAGCGTCCTGTCTCTCCAGCCACTCGATCGGAACGTGCATCATTCCCAGCTGGCGCGCCGCGTCGTTGACGCCGTGCCAGTCGGATCCGCCGCTCGGCAAAATCCTGAAGAAATCCGTCAGCGCGCGAAGACGGGCGATGTCCTCGGCGGAGTGGCTCGGGTGCAGCACCTCGACTCCATCCAGGCCGGCTTCGATCATTGATTCGAGGCGGTCGCGCCGGCCGCTCTGCGCGGGGTGAGCCCAGATGGCGAGCGCGCCACCCTCGTGAGCGATCGCGACTGCTTCGCTGACGGAAAGCTTGTCCTTGGCTACGTAGGCCTTTCCGCCCAGCTTGAGATACTTGTAAAACGCGTCACGCAAATCCGTCGCGAAGCCGCGCTCGACGAGAACTCGCGCGACGTGGGGACGGCCCACTGCTCCGCCCGCCGCGGCTGCCAGCACTTCCTCAAATGTGATAGGGACGCCAACCGCGTTGAGCTTCTCGACGATCATCCTTCCGCGGCCGACGCGCATCTCCCGCAATCCGGCCAGGTGCTCCGCGACTTTGTCGAGGCGACTGACGTTGATGGCGAGAATGTGCGCTTCGTGATCGCCGACAGTCGCGCTGAGCTCGACCCCGGGTACGATTCTGATTCCGAGGCGCTCGCCGGCCGCTTCGGCATCGGCGACACCGCCGACGGTGTCGTGGTCGGTGATGGCAATCGCTTTGAGACCCGCTGCCGCCGCCGCTTCGACGACCTGTTCGGCAGGAAGAATTCCGTCGGAGGCAGTCGTGTGGGTGTGCAGGTCAACGTACGCCACACCCGCCTCCAGCGTCATCGCGTGTAGCCGGCCTCGGGAGACGTGAAGCTGGGCTGGGACTGCTCGAATAGCTCGCTGAGCTGGTCTTCCGTCAGCTCGGCGAACGACTGCTCGCGGGAACGGCTGCCCTGCGGCGAATATCGCGTCACGCGTAGCTCGCGCTCGCGCCCGGCGCCGCGCGAAAACACGAGGCCGAATTCGTCCTGCGTGTATTTCGTGATGTACCCGGACGGCGTTACGGTCCAGGTGGATCCGTCGGTGGTGAGTGTTCTCTCTGGCATTCTAGAAATCTACTTCCTGATAGATGCGGGCCGGATCGAGAAGCTTGTGCGGCGCCGTCGCGTGAGCGGCGGAAAGCGCGGCGTCATCGTCGGCCTCGGTGAACTCGATGAAAGCGCCCCCCAGCGACTTCTCCTCAAAAACCCAGAATCGGCAGTTGGCTGCTTTGTAATGGTCGCGCCTGAGCTTCAGCTTCTCCAGATACTTCTCGCGCTCGCTGCTGGGGATCGTTGACCGCTGGAGTGTGAGCGAGCGCGCCATTTTCAAACCCCCGATTCGGGATACGCCTCGATCGTCTTCTTGACGAAGGCGAGGAATTGGTCGGCCACCGCGCCGTCGATGACGCGGTGATCGAAGGAGAGCGAGAAGTAGCAGCAGGTTCTGATCGCGATCGTGTCTTCGCCTTCGGGGCCGGTCACGACCTTGGTCCGCTTCTCGATCGCGCCAACACCCATTATCGCGACTTGCGGCTGGTTGATGATCGGCGTGCCCATCAGCGATCCGAACACGCCCGGGTTGGTGATCGTGAACGTCCCGTCCTGCACTTCTCTCGGATCGAGACGCTTGGACCGGGCGCGCGCAGCGAGATCATTCAGCGAGCGGGTGATTCCAGTCAGCGAGAGATCATCGGCGTTCTTGATCACTGGAACGATGAGCCCCCAATCGAGCGCGACGGCGATGCCGATGTTGATCGGCATTCTGTAGATGACGTTCGTACCGGCGACTGATGCGTTGACGATCGGGAACGCCTTCAGCGCCTGCGTCACCGCTTT